>CAZPUO010000294.1:0-3046 GCA_964589745.1 uncultured Methanotrichaceae archaeon | reverse complement strand
ATATTATGAAGGAGTATGGGGGCTTAATGATGGTACATATTTCAAATTGCAGGTTTGCCTTTTTGGCTCTGATATTTTTTGTCCTGGCCTGCTCTGCGGCTGCCCAGGAGCAACTGACTTATGGCTCAAAGGTCCTGCCGCATGATGTGGATGAAGGCAAAGCCTTGAGTCAATTTTACATTGGGCCGGAATTCGTGTTCGTTGACGGGAACCTGAAAAGATTATTCGATGATGGCGATCCGGTTTACATCCACTTCGACCCATCATCCTCTACCATAGATGAAAACGATGTGCGGATAACTCCACTGGGCATCTTCGCAGCCGGAAGCCAGGTGCGATTAACTGATGTAGATCATGGAAACACTTTCATGCGATTTGGGACCGATTTCATTCCTGCGGCAGAGCTCAGATACTTCGATGTGGATGGAGACAGGGCCTACAGCCAAAATGATCCGGTCTATCTCGACCTGGGTCCAGGGAGGATTACCGCAGGCGACATCAGGATCACAAGCTATAGAGATTACCCAGCAGGGAGTAGGGTCAGGAATTCGGATTCAGACAGCGATAAGCCCACCTCAACGCTGCCCGGCATGTTGAGCTTTTACAACTACAATGGAAATATCAACAACAGAGGATGGGGAATCTACGACGAGGGCGATATCGTTTATATTGACACCCAGTTCCCATTCAATGAAATCACCGTGAACGATGTCAGAATTTCAATGGCCTATGGAAGTTTTGACCTAGGCGCTCTGAGTCAATAATATTTTATTTTTAATGAATACCATCCAGCCCCACAACCTGCCTGTACGTAGCGTCTGTATGAGCGGGATAAATCGACGTGGATCTTCAATTAGCTAAAGATCATCGCAAACGACAAGTAGATTGCAGAGAATATCAACTATTATCCTGGCGAAAAAAGAACGAGCTCAAATGTTTGTTGGAAAAATCCAGGATCTCTGGTGCATCAGATGATCATAAAGAATTTGAGGGAAAGCGGATATTTCACCGCAGAGGACAAGACCATTCTCTGCGAGTTTCTTCACCCTGACAGGGAGGAGTTCGATCTCCCTTACAGCATCGCCCATGCGATCGTAAAACCGGGGAATAAATCCCTCCCCCACAGGCTAAAGACATCCTCGGAGATCTACTTCATCCTGGAAGGTGAGGGTGAAATGCACGTCGACTTCGAACATGCCTTGGTAGGCTCGGGGCAGGCAATCCTCATCCCGCCCAGCAGCTGGCAGTATATCTGTAACACAGGGACCGCCGATTTGAAATTTCTTTGCATAGTTAATCCTCCATGGAGGGCGGAGGATGAAGAGGTGCGCGAGGCAGAGATATGAGTGGAAAAGATGCCGTGCCAGATAAAAAGCTGAGAGATTTGCAAAGAGACGATGAAAGCCTGAGGCAAGAAGCGGCCCTGGTCGTGGCGGAGCGAAAGCGTCTGGGCCTGGATGGCCTGGTGAGCGGCCTTCAGGCGGTTGTCATAAACACGGAACCGCAGATGCAACAGGCGGCAGTCGCGGAGCTGTTAAGATACAGCGGCCTGGAATTTCAGAGCGTTTTTCAAGATAGAAATTACAGGACTTGCGTGCTCAGAGTCTCTGGTTCGCCCAAGTTTCGCTCGGCGGATTTTATCGTCCAATCGAGGCTGACGGGCGAGAATCCCTTCCTGAAGATCAACGTCGCTCCCAAATCCAGGCATCTTCCCGACACAAGGCTAGAAACCCTTGTCTTCGAGACCATTGACATAGAAAAGTATGTCTCCCTCCAGAAATCCGTCGGGATCAAGTTCCTCACAAAGGGCATCCTGGATTACGACTATTACTACTTCATCCAGACCCAGCCATCGCCCTTTACGGGTAACTCCCTGGGCTTTATTCAGTGGAAAGACATGAACAAAAAGGACGATTACGCCCCCAGAGCTGCCGAGCGTTTGGACTGGCATCCGGAGAAGCCAGATCTTTCCCACCTCAAGAACATAAAGTGGATAGACCATGCAGCCACCCGTGTAAAGGCTCAGGATAGGAATCGTGCCATCCTGGAGTTTCTGCGGCTGACAAATTACGACTTCGACTTCGCTATCTACGTGAAAAGTTTCAACTCTATAACCAGCGTTGCCAGGCTCTCATCCTCAGACTTTGCCATGGTCTTCACCTCCGGTATCACTCCCTATGTCAGCGATGAGGTATCCGGGCCCACAGAGAAGTTCATCCACAACTATGGCACCCGCGTTCACCATATCGCCTTCCAGACGGAGAATATCGAAGACACTTACCAGGCTCTGGTGGACGGCGACATGAGGTTCCTGATCGAGCTGGTTGGATCCCCAGAGGAAGGTCTGAAGCAGACCTTCACAGAGCCGTCGAAGAACACTCTTCTGGTCACGGAGTATATCCACAGATACGGCGACTTCTACGGCTTCTTCACCAAATCGAATGTGACCAGGCTTACGGCAGCCACCGGAAAGCAGTGAGAAACTATGAAACGTCTGCCAGGCAGCAGACATCTTCAGATAGCAGGCTCTTCTCCTGATGCCTTGCTTACCCTGGGTGAGCTTTGCTGGTTTTCCAATTACGCCTTTCTGGGGACTCAAACCATGAGCTGATCAGGCCTAGGGAAGAGACAACCGTATCACAAGACCTCTCCTTTGGAATCTTCGAACCGATTGAAATATATGTGGTTAGAATGATTAGTGTCAGAAGGCTAGACATCAGAATAGCCTCGTTAAACCGGACGGATCCGCCTGAAAGCAATACTAATGATTATTCCTCTCACCCTGGCGCTGACCTCTGCAGCCATAGCTGGCGTTATGGGCGAAGCGCCTGGAGATTCAGTCCGTGGTCAAAGCGGAGCTTTTATCGGGGATTCATCGCACAACAGCTCATCCATTTGCTTCGAGGATCAAAAGAACATAACCGGCGCTCCTGTGAGATTTTCTGTGGGAAGCGGCTACTACTCAAAGCATCCCATTACCTACGACTCTGGAATTATAGTCCTGTACCAAACTATTTATACTCATAATTGCCATATTATTTAACAT
>CAZPUO010000293.1:0-3050 GCA_964589745.1 uncultured Methanotrichaceae archaeon | reverse complement strand
GGGCGTTATTTCCAGCTTCGGTTGGGTGTTACTTTGATGCGTGTCTCTGTAACGCTTCTGCCTCTGTTTGTTTGATTCCTTTGCTTTATCCTGATCTTTATATGGCATTTTACTTTCCTCCATTTTATTGTTTTAAGAATTCTATCGATTCGTTTCCAATACCTGGGAAATATCGGACTGCAGAGCTCCATTCCACCGTATCTCCGGCCATCGTTCCATAATGTAGTCGTTTATCATCATGAATACCTCATACAAACATATTATTATTAGGCATGTGTCATAATAGTCGTCCAAGTTCTCCGCTATTGGCTCCTGAATTGGCCTGTACAGAATACTGACTTGCTCCTTGAAGATTTGTCCCAGATCAACTGCATATTCCAGGACATCCAGGAATTCATAAAATACGTTGTGCTCTTGGCTGCCATCGTCATAAATCCATATCAGATCAAGGACGCCTTCACCTTTAACCAAATGTATGTGTTTCTTCAGGAATTCCTTTGCGATTCTCATCTGTCTCAACCAAGGTTGCTCTTCATACTCTTGATTCAATGGTCAACCTCCGATCTGGCATTCAATGGTTCCATCCTGTCGTAGAAGTTTCCTCACTCCAGCCTCCTTTTCCCAAGGCTCCAGCTTAAGCGGATCATCCGGAGATAGGCTATCGTCCGGTCCCCGTGATCCCTGAGCACCTGCTAATTGAGATGTCTCCCGGGAGCTATCCGTGGCAAAATCCTCTTTTTGCCGTGTGGTTTTATCTGTCACATCTGTCACATCTGTCACAGAGTTCGGTTTTTGTGACACTTGTGACACTTGTGACACTTTATTGGACACGGTAAACTTCTGTGAGCGGAGGACTGGCGGGAGGATTGGGGTGTTCCCATCATCCGAATAGTAGTATCTGGAAAGGATCTCCTTCCAGGCCTGGTCATTGTGTATTGTGTAGTGTCTTACCGCTTTGCCTGAACTCAAGTGCTTACGTTCTATCTGAAAGCCTATGGCCTGAAGCCCCTGGGTTGCCGCCTTTGGCGTGCTGTTCATGTACTTGGCAACCATGGATGGGGCCACAGCCTCAATATCCAGGCTATAGCAATCAGGGAAGTCTTTCCTTAAGTCGATGTCACCCGAGGCAATACCTAGGACTGTGTTGAACAGTGAACCATGCCAGGACATCGATCTTTGGAGTTTGAGCTCGTTCTGCCTGAACATCAGGTAGTCCTCGAACTGCTCCACAC
The DNA here is from genome assembly GCA_964589745.1 of uncultured Methanotrichaceae archaeon. GTDB lineage: Archaea > Halobacteriota > Methanosarcinia > Methanotrichales > Methanotrichaceae > Methanothrix. The sequence goes on along the minus strand of CAZPUO010000293.1, from coordinate 1,818 downwards.
CCTCAGGCCAGAACTGAAAGATGATGGATAACGGCATGGATAACTGCTTCAATCTCGGCTCTATGGGCAGGTGTTGGAAACTGAGCATCTCGGTATCCTTAATGGATTCGAAGTGCTCTAGCACAAAGCGTGCTACGTAGTTGCGCAAGTCATTTGTTTCATCTTCATATTCGCGAGGTAACAATACCGGGATATGGATGTTGCTGGTCTCATGAGGGGAGATGGAGAGCAGCCTGGACTCAGTGGCGTTGTCCTTGAAGGGCTCCCGCATGGCTATCACTTTGGGCATGAAGGGATCAAAGTATTGCTGGATTCTAGGATTCTGCTTATCTGAGAGGAAATAGTATTGTCCCTTTTCAAAGCCCAGATTAAGGTATTTGATGACCTGGCTGGCCATGTCACCGGACAGATCGGCTTCGTCGATCACCAACGTTCCCTTCCACTTCTGGCTGGCCCTGGCCAGTCCGCTGAAGCTGCTGGCGCCGCTGGAACGCATTGGGTAAAAACAGAGCTCGCTTATCACCCTGAGGCACCTGCTCTTGCCCTTGCCGGTGTCAGCCAGGAACCTTAGATAGGGCACGGTATGTACTTTCTGATAGAACCAGGAAAAGACAATGTAGTAGCAACACAAGTCGATATCCAACATCGATAGGTCAACGTACTTAATGATGTGGTATTTGAGATACTGCATCAGTTCTAACGGGCTGAGCAATGCAGTGCGGCTCACCTCCTCGCTCGGCATGCCGATGAGGTCCAGGTCATCGCCGTCCTCTCCTTTGGGTAGGACTTGAGGCAGGATTATCCTTCCATCGGATAGTTCGACTTGTCTGATGAAATTGATTTGATCATTTTGATGGAAGGCAAATTGCATTCCGTCTTTAGTCTTGACTTGAAGATAGAGTTTGCCTTCAGAGACGACAAATGGTTTGCGTATGACTGCCTCTTTCTCTTGCTTTATTTCAGGTTGGAGTTCGGATGGTGTCCAGAGTGGATGGGCGTCAAACATTTCCAGCAATTGCTCCTTGGTACCGCCTGCTTCCAGCCAATCACTGACGTCTTTAATCGAATGCCCATCTCGATCAGGCAGATCAATGACCTTGAGGCTAGCTGCCTTGCCACTTAAGGACTGTGCCACCTGAGCAGCATGTTTGCGGCCCGGGGCATCTTTATCCGGCAGGATGATAACGTCAACGCCTTTGAGTTCATCCGAATACGCGTCCTTCCATTTGCCTGCACCCATCGGTGACGTTGTGGCATACAGGCCGATGTTGAATAGGGCATCGACGTCCTTCTCGCCTTCTACAACAAAAATGGGAGCGCTTATGGTGTGCGCTATCTTTATATCTGGCAGCCGGTAAAGAACGGGTTCAATGCCCTGCAGATTATAGATGTACTCACCCTTGCCATCTGGGCGCCGCTGTTTGAAGGACTTGGGCTCATAGCGCACCACCTGATAAAGAAGCTTGCCTGTTATATCCTTATAATCATAGGTGGCCACTATCTTTCCCTCTGTCTTGTGGCCATTGTCGCTAGAGTATGATTTGCTCTCCTTGATGAAAAGGTCCCCCTGCTTTAAATCTGCAGCGAGTAATATCTCTTCGTATTTACAGCCGGCATGGCAGTGTAGCAGCACTTTACCATCTACTTCTCTAATTGAAAGCGAAGGGTTAGTGTCGGCATGAGCCGGACACAGTGCTAAATAGCCGCCATTCTCTTTCCTGATTCCTTCGAATCTGGAGAGAAGTTCTGTGAAGTTGTTTATCTGATTCTGGTTCACGCTATCCCTTATTTATTGGCGTTCTTGGCATTCTCTAGCAG
>CAZPUO010000292.1:0-3051 GCA_964589745.1 uncultured Methanotrichaceae archaeon | reverse complement strand
CGGCTATACAACGCTCTCACTGTAAACTTTTATATAATGTTCAAGGTCTTCTTTTAGATTCCCGTAGGGGGCAGGTTCACATGGAAGATCCGAATCTCTTGCGATTTTCAATAAACCCACGACAAATTTTCTATCTAAAGAATAATCCTCATTCAGTATAATATTATATAAAAATTCATAGATTTCAATACAGTTGCGCCTCCCGAGTACTTCCCTCCAATTCATTCGAATTGTCTGTTCGTCCTTGTCCAATATCATCATCTCATGAATATGTTTGATCGGCTTGAGCAAAAAACATTTGGGTAGCAGTCTAAGCAATAAAGAGCCCATAGCCAAATCTCATAAATCTGTGCCCAAAACAGAAGCTTTTTCTTCCTCTTGCTGTCATCTTTAGCTCATTGCCGAGATCTCGATCGCGTACGCGAGCTACTGAAAAGCGCTCACAAGTGACTCAGTGGATGTTTACTTCCAAATGAATTCTGTGCATTCGATTCTCGTGATGATTTCAGTAACATTCACCACGACCGAAATCTCGATATCTTCCGATATCTCAGACATGACTATAATGATGTGCAATACGATTCTTGGATAACCTTTTATTCAAGGAGCGTTTAATGAGCGATCAGGGAGGATTGGTTAATGAGAAACCTATTCATAGTGCTCGTAATTGCACTCTCAACGATACCTGCTATTACGCAAGCGATTGATGTTGGCGGAAACTATGGTAAGACTTGGATAGCAGATAATGGAGGTAATAATGCGATACCACAGGCAACCATACCACAGGCAACCGGCTTATGGGACTGGGGTTTGATTCCCAAGGGACAGATGCTGGTGAACGGCAAATTGCAACTTGCTGGCCCAGGGTATTTGATCAATCCAACCGAAGGCGTGACGCCCATCATCTTGAACGAAGCAACGCCACAGTCTATGGCAACGAGCTTGAACGCATCCCAACTCAGCAACAATACCACCATGGTGGAAGATCCATGGTATATAGCAGCATCAACCGAACAGCCAGTATTGGTCCGAACACTTCCATACTAAAAACGCTGATTCATTCACCTTTTTCGCATAGGCAGTCTTTGAGCCTGCCGAATTAAGCACACAATCGATAACTTTTCCCCTTTTTCAGTTCATTATGCTCACAAATCTTTTGCTCGCACCTTTTAGGTTTTGTGGGGATTGTGCCCCAAGAGAGATCTGAATCAAGACCGGAGCAGTTTTTTGCAAGACACTTTGCCACCTTCGGCTCTTCGAGATGAAAGGCCCCGACATTTAGCCGAAAGTTCGTGACGATCCCCGAGGAGAACCATTGCAGCTCAATGTTCCAGAAACAACCCCATGATATTACGTCCGCCAAGAGATGATCCATAAGATGGTCCGCCTTTCCATATTCCATATTATTTTAAAAAAGTCAAAGCCCAAGCCGGGATTGCAGGGGCACGTTTACATTGCTTAAAACTTTCAGCCGATAGTCCTGCTGCAGAGTGGCCTTGAGTTTACCCGAATAGACACTCAAAGTGATCTCCTTGGTGCGGCCGTACCGGCCCTTGCTGACCACTATGGTATGCAGGATTCCTAGCATGTCCAGCTCCGCGATGAGATCCGTAATCCTGCGATGGGTAAGATAGTCGGTCTCAACCAATGGGCACAGCTGCTTGTACATGTTGTAAACAGCGCTGGTATTGATGTTTCTCGTGCCCTGCTCTTCCAGGAGGACGATGCTGTAGAGCACCAATTTTGATTGAGTGGGCAGGGTCTTGATCACCTCTTCCACCCTATCCTGCTCTATCTTCTCACGGGCGGAGCGAACATGATCCTCGGCAACGACCATAGAGCGTTCTCTTTCTGCCAGCTCTCCTGAGATGCGCAAGAGATCCAAGGCCCTGCGCGCGTCACCGTGCTCTTGAGCAGCGAAGGCTGCACAGAGAGGTATGACGCTCTCGTGGAGAGCCCCAGCGCAGAAGGCTAATCTTGCCCTCTGTTCCAGAATTTCTTTAATCTGTTCCGCATTGTAGGGCGGAAAGATGATTTCATCCTCGCCTAAAGAACTCTTCACTCTCGGGTCCAGGAATTCTGTGAACTTGAGATCATTGGAGATGCCGATGATGCTAACCCTGGAGCGAAGCAGGTCGGAGTTAACGCGCGAGAGATTATAGAGAACGTCATCTCCTTTTCTGACCAGCTTGTCGACCTCGTCCAGCATTATTACTACTACTCGCTTTTCATCATCCAAAGCATTTTTGAACTCTGCATAAACCTGGTCTGTAGGCCAGCCGGTCATGGGGATATCTTTATCGAAGTGCCTTGCCAAGTGGGCCAGAATCCTGTACTGAGTATCTACAACCTCGCAATTTATGTAGATCACGGCGCACTTCATACCCCCCAAGCCGGCTTCTTCCAGCTCCTTGCCCACGAACTTAGCCACGGCAGTCTTTCCGGTGCCGGTCTTTCCGTAGATTAGAACGTTGGATGGCGTCTCTCCTCTTAGTGCAGGAACTAAGACCGAGGCCAAACTGTTGATCTGCTCTTCCCGATGAGGTAGCTCGCTAGGCGTATAAGTGGGACGCAGGACATCTCTGGATTGAAATATGCCTCCCTGCGCTAGCAGATCAGCAAATAACCCTCCCGATATAGATACCAAGATAATTCCCCTCGAACAATTTTTCATGGTCTAGGTGACTATTAAGAGTTATGGTAGACTCCCCCTGGTTTCCAGTGGAGATATAGCCTCCCACCCCATGATTTCTGCTGGAAAGAAAATAAATTCGGGTTGTGTCTGATGATTGAAACAAAATAAATTTAGCCCTTGGTAGGTATGCGATTACTTGTATTTAACTTTTTTTGTTGTAAGAAGACGCGATGTAAATATCACTATTGATTTGAGAATAGTCGCAGATAATTGTAAAATGAGGCTGAAATCTCGATAATTTTTTCATCCTATTGCCTCAAGCACGCGCGGACGTATTAGCGCTCTGCGCGAGAAGGAAAATTATTTTTGATAGCGGTTGGAAACGACCAAACTGCGGTCAAACCATTTAAAGAGAG
>CAZPUO010000291.1:0-3095 GCA_964589745.1 uncultured Methanotrichaceae archaeon | reverse complement strand
TTTATTGCAAGGGAGCAAAAAAAGGGAGAAGATAACAATGAAGGAATCTTTCGTGCTGAGATTTGACGAGAAAGACATTGAGGTTGTGGAGACGCTGAAGAGCCTGGGTGTGCCAAGAAAGGTCTCCAATATGATCGCCTATCTTGCCAGCGGCACAGAGGCCACCTCTCGCGAGATCGAGAGGGGATCAGACCTCCGGCAGCCCGAGGTCAGCATCGCCCTGCGCACTCTTCGCAAGAACGATTGGGTAGAGGAGAAGATCTCCAGGAGCGATGGCACAGGACGGCCCATGAAGGTATATCGTCTCAAGGCGCCCATTGAGGAGATTCTGCACTACTATGAGCAGGAGAAACTCAATGAGGCTAATCAGGCCATGCAGTCCATTCAAAAGTTGAAGAACCTTCTTGGCGAGGCAGGATCCAGCTGAGAGATAATTTTATCTCTTTATTTACTTTTATTTTAAGCTTGTTTCTTTTTTACGGATCTGCGCTATTAACAAATCAGCACCAGTTATATTAATAGATAACATAGAACTATTTCTTCATACTAACTTTCCGAAAAATGTTTGCACGATTAGGATATATAGAAGAAAGGTGCAATATAAATTGGAGGCAATGCACGCGGCAATGTTGTTGATTGCCCGGGCATTGATCGCCAAAATCCAAAAATGGTAATAGATCTGAAAGTATTCAAGAATATAGGACGCAAGTCTCAATTAATTCCGACGGGCGGAAAAAATCGAATATTAACAAACTTATCTAAAGGTAGTGATTCATTGACAGTTATCGAAGAAACGATCCATAGGGCGTATCTCAACAAGCTCGTAGGGGAAGAAGGTTTGCGGATAGTGGAATCTATACCAGGCGAAGAGATTACCGATGAGCGCCTGGCAGAGCTGACAGGAATCAGCTTAAACACCGTGAGGCGCACCCTTTACCTTCTTTACGAGCGTAGGCTGGCAATATACAGGCGCAAGCGAGATCCCGATTCTGGCTGGCTCACATACCTTTGGCATCTCTGCCCCGAGAACTTTGATAAGGCCCTGGAGTCTGAGACAAAGAGGCTGCTACGAAAGTTGGATGAGAGGCTGGCCTATGAGAAGGAGAACATCTTCTATGCCTGCACCGAGGGTTGTGCCCGATTCATCTTCGATGAGGCAAGCGAGGCCAACTTTGTCTGTCCCTTCTGCCAGGGCAGCCTGGAGTATATGGAGAATGTCAAGGTCGTGGAAACCATAGAAAAGCAGATGCAAGAGCTAAAGAGCTGCTTATAGGTTCTCGAGGTTATTGGCCAGGACCGCTGTCCACCACCAGCGAGCCATGTCCATAAGGTCGCGGCTGAACATCCCGGACAGCCTGTATTCTCCCCCTTTGTTCGAGATCAGGCCCGCTCCGAGCAACTTGTTTCTCATGGCGTAAAAGGCGGAGCGACTGACGTCCAGATCCAACAACAGCTGCTTCCATTCACGTGTTTTCAAAGGATCGCCGATCTTTTGCCTGTCCTCCACCATGGCCAAAAACTTCCGGCCCCGCAGAGCTGTTGCTTCCTCTTGAAAAAGCCGTAGCATTAGCTCGTGGTAAGGATCGCGCGAGCGGCTGATGGCATACTCCGATTTGGAACGGATCTTTAAGGTCGTGGCAGTTCGAGGAGCCTTTTTCACATTGGTCATAGGGTTGCCAGTACCGCCCTGGCTATATCCGCATATTCATCCCTTAAGACATAGGTTTTGGGTGCACGGTACGACTTCTTGTTAACGTGCAATATTCCCAGGCGCGAACAGATATAGCCGATCATGGAGGCTACAACCTTCCTGGAAACATTAAATCTCTGACTAACGCTTTCGTAAAGAGAAGCCACGGTGAATTCTCGAGCATCTAATATAGACTCCAGAACAAACCGCCTCAGACCGTCTGAGTCCAGATTAAGGAACCGCACCATTCGGCTCAATATCTCGGACCGCTGTGGTTTCATCACACCCCTCCCGGACTACCCCCTGTATATTTACTAATAGTTTTGCAATATGTATAATATATACCTTACTATATGAGTTATTGTCGACCTATTGCTCATCCCAATCCAAGGATACCGCTAGGCGTTTAAACCTACAGTCCAACCAATCCTGTTGATAAAGAACTTGCGGTCTGTTGATGCCATGCCTGAGAACATGAAGGAAAGAGCAGAAAGCCTCTATGCCCAGGGAAACTACGAAGAGGCGGTCAAGGACTGGGAAGAAGCCGGAAAGTCGAAGCCCCTTTGTACGGATCAGTGGTTCAAAATAGGCATAGCATTGCGCAGGCTGGGTCGGCATGGAGAGTCGGTGGAGGCCCTGGACAAAGCTCTAGGTCTGGACCCGAAGAACGCGAACGTCTGGAGGAACCGAGCTGTAGCTTTGAACCAGCTCGATAGGAGTGCGGAGGCCGTGCAGTCCTGTGAGAAGGCCATAGCAGCCGATCCCTCCAGTTCGAGAACGTGGATAGTGAGAGGCTTTGCTCTGCACAGTTTGGGCCAATATGAGAAGGCCGTGGAAAGCTATGCTCGGGCCATCGAGCTCAATCCCCTGGGAGCCGACGGAAGAAGGGCCTGGAACAATCGGGGCGCCGCTTTGGACAACCTGCACAGGCATGAGGAGGCGATCGAGAGCTATGAGGAGGCTATAATGATCGATCCCTTCGACATCTATGCCTGGAATAATAAAGGCGTGGCACTCGGCGCACTGGGCCGTCACGAGGAGAGTGTGCGATGCTTCGAGAAAGCGATAGATATCGAATCCGGCTATGCCACGGCCTGGAAAAACCTGGGTCTGGCCTTAACGACGCTGGAGAGAGAAATTGAGGCAAAGGAGGCCCTGCGTAGGGCCAGAGAGCTGGGACTAGATTGAACAATGGATTTGACGGACCGCAAGATATCATGAAGCAGGACGCCCTCCGGTGGTAACATGACGTTAGGGCTTCCTGACAAATGTGCCCACCGCATGGGCATACCATCTTTTTTTCATACCGACAATATCAATTTTGTTGAGAGCATTTGTGAGAAACTCATACGAAATATTGGATCATATGATTCAATTCCGATGGCCGGGATTTTATGATAGGGCA
>CAZPUO010000290.1:0-3108 GCA_964589745.1 uncultured Methanotrichaceae archaeon | reverse complement strand
AAATTCCTAAGTCAGTTCGTTTGATGGTCAACCTCATGGTCTGGCGGCCATCATTTGGCCTGTGGCCACAGTTCAAGGCGGGCCAAAGGCTCTCAGCTCTCTTCATGGCTCTGATGGTCTCCTTGCGGCTTACAGGCTCACCACCTGCACCTGAGAATAGTAATCTTGCTTGCTGCGAATCTAGTCCTACGTCTCTCTTGCTACCCTTCGGGTCGTCTTCTCCATAGCACTTGATGTAATCAATAATCTGTACTGCCCTTGCCATGATTTTAGAGCAGACTTGAACGACCTTTCCACCTTCTGCAGGCCGGCTTTTCAGTGCATCGCGAACCTTGGTTAGGAACTGGCGGATGTAGGCGCTGAGGAGCATCAGCTTTGTTATGGGTGATCTCTCCGCTTTCAGAGCTCCGGCATGGCTTTCTGTGAGTCTGGCAAGCTCTCTCCCTCGGAGAATGCCGCTATCCCTCACAAGTTCGGCAAGCTCGTTATGGGTGAGATCCATCTCATCTAAAAGGCTCTGCAGCTCCGAAGCTGGAATTTCAAGAATAGGATCCTCTGGCTGTACAAATTCGGCTTTGGGCGATGTCCCAAAGGTATTTATCCTAGCTGAAGCTATTTCTGACATACGGTAACACTCCTCGGCTGGAGTTTTCTCCTGTCAGGGCTGCCAGGCCCTGACTGGAAACCTGTTTTTTTTATTACTATTATTTTTAACTGAGATTTCTTTTTCTGCTTAAATAGCTAATTGTGCTATAGGTAAAGCTATTATTCTATGGACGTGAGTTGATTTTCTGGCATTGTGTTTTCACCGACCTATGCCGGGCGGGGGTCATTCCCTGCCTTAATCGTTCCTTCGATTGGATTGCTGATCGTTATTTTCACCAGTTGACCTGGCCGAATATTTAATTCTTCGCGATAGATCTCCGGGATAACGATTCTGCCAGATTTATCAATTTTAAGTTCAGTGGTTATCTCGCGCATAATCTACCATATAAAACCATTGCTTAAATAGTTTTTGTATTAAATGGCTCTCAATGGCATTTAATGCCATTAAGTTTAAATACTCTCGCGCCAAGAGTGTATTTGGTGAAAACACAATGGCAGGAAGAACATTAGTCCAAATACAAAACCCGGTAACGCAATCTGTGGATGCAATAAAGAGCTTGTTAGCCTTTGTGGGCAGGTCAAGTAATCCATTACCAAGTGATGTAAGCCTAGAAAACGGTCGATTGATCTTGGTTTTGAGCAACAAAAAAGATGTATATTACTGCACGACCGCGACTAAATGCAGTTGTCCAAGTGCGGCATACCGGCCCGATGCATCTTGCAAGCACCAGCGAAAATACTTCCCTCAGCCAAAGGGGGAAGATACCAAAGTTGCGGACAGCATTCGCCCAACTGCGAAATGGGCCGGAGGCCACAACGGGCCAGTCGATGAGATCATGGGGATGGCCTGAATGGCCACCTCTACTTTCTCCTCGGAGCACATAGTCATAGCCTTGAGAGATCGCTTGGCAAGAATGAACGTCGCGATAAACATTCTGCAGGCCAGTCGCAATTAGATTGTCGCCATTGTTCGTGGGATCGGACTTCTTCATTTCAGGGCCATGCTGGTGGAGCCGATGACTGGGTGTCCCTCCATGATGAGATTGATCGAAGCAAAGGCGATAGTTTAATCATTCATCCTCTATTCACATGCTGACAAAGGAGGGACCGTTCTGTCTATCGCTGGTGAAGGAAGCCTGTTCACACCCAAGGCAGTTCCATTAAACGAGCTGCTATCAGATATTCATACCCATAAGGTCGCCCTGCCCAACTTCCAGCGGCCCTGGAGCTGGGAGCCCGAAAGAGTCCATGCACTCATCATCTCTGTAGCCTATCGATATCCTGCGGGCAGCCTTCTCACCATGCCCGTGATCTCAACCAGCTTTGCCCTCCGGCCCTTCGAAGGATCTGGTCACGAACTTATCGCCAAGCCCAACCTCATGGTCTTGGACGGCCAGCAAAGGCTCACTAGCCTATATCAGGCACTCTACAAACTCGACGGCGTACTGTATCGAGGCAGACGGTTCCACTTCTATCTTGACGTGCCTCACCTCATGTCTGACCCAGACGGCAGCATAGAAATCGGTGATCCCTATTTCGATGGTGCTCTTTTCTATGTGCTTCAGGAGAAAGATGGGCAACGGATTCGCTATTCTGGCCTCACTCCTAGATATCGGTTGACCACACCAGAGGATGAGATGGCTGCTGGAGCACTGCCTCTTGGCCTCCTCTTTGATGCTAATGGCAAGCTGGCAGAGTGGAAAAAGAACTACCTGGTGAATCAATCCAACCGTGACATGGATCGCTACCTTGATTTGGATAAGACTTGGACCAACCTCGTTCAGCCCTGGTTGGACCGCATCAGGAACTATCCTTTCCCTGTTGTTGAACTGCGGGCGGATATGCCACTGAGCGCCATATGCCACATATTTGAGAAGGTCAACAGCACCGGCATGCCCTTAGATGTCTTCGACCTCTGCACTGCAATACTATGGGCTCAGGGATTCTATCTTAATGAGAAGTGGGATGAGACCAAGAAGAAATTCGCATCCAAGAAGATCATGCCCATGCAGCCTCTCTCAGGCACGGCATTTCTGCAAAGCATAGCCCTCCTGGATTCCATGGAGCGGAAGAGGGCAAACCCAGGAACTCGTCTCGCTGTGGCCTGTCGCAAGCATGATCTCATGGAGCTTGGCCGGCCAACTGTTGAGAAGTGGTGGGATATCTTGGTCGAAGGCTACAGAGAGGCGTCTAAGTTCATGGCTGATCAGGGCATACTCTCAGAACGCATCCTTCCCTATACCACCATGATCATTCCTCTGACTGCCATATTCGCAGATATCAGGCAAAGAAAGGGCGAGGTAAGCGTGGGAGCTGCCTGGCCCAAGGTGCGACAGTGGTACTGGTGTAGCGTCTTTTCCCAGAGGTACAGCGGTCCTGTAGAATCCAATTCTGGCATAGATTTCGAGCAAGTGGTAGACTGGGTTGGAGGAGGACCTCAGCCCGAGGCCGTGCGCACCTTTACTTTCAGGTCTGATGCTTTGCAGGAGATCTCCTCTATCC
>CAZPUO010000289.1:0-3120 GCA_964589745.1 uncultured Methanotrichaceae archaeon | reverse complement strand
TATTTTTGATAGCGGTTGGAAACGACCAAACTGCGGTCAAACCATTTAAAGAGAGCCAAGGGCGAAATTGGATAAGGTTTTAATTATTATTGATGCAGACACTCCTAAGAATAATACCGCAGCAAAAAGTGCAATCTCGTTGAAAGGTCGAGAGCATGAGAGATAGCATCGCAGTCAGCTGGCAGACTCGCCGCTTTTGGGAGAACTGCAGCCTTAGAGCCGAATGACCTGATCGGGCACAGGTTGATAAGACCGAGAAACCGATGCTCCAGTGGAAATCACACGGTCCCTCTCTGTCATGGTAAGCAAAACAAGACTGCTTTCCAAATTCTAAAAGAGGGAGAGTGCGCTCTATTCGTCTTTCTCATCTCGGCATGAAGAGCTACACGGCCATTTTTAGGTCTGGAGCTCAAGCCACAGGCACGGTCTCGAGCTGACTGGCCACGTTCCAAATCAGTGTCCTGGTGTGAAGGGGAATATTGGGGTCGTTGCTTATCTCGTCCAGTATCGATATGGCAGATGCGGCCTTGACTGCCTCATTTGTGCTCTCGTCCAGGAGGATGGTTTTGACGCTCTCCGCAGAGCGCCTGATATTCCTCGGGACAGCGTCATCACTCATTATACGTTCTAAGACTTCAATGCATTGCTTAAGGACCTTCTCAGCTGTTGTCGTAGAATCACCACCTTCGTTTGCAGGAAAAAGGTTAATGACGGTATACGTCTTAATCAGTTGAGCAGTGATGATATGGTAGTTGTATTTAAACATATGTGGGATGCTGGTGATGGACATGGAAGAGGATGAGGTCCTCAAGAGGATAACCAAGCTTCTGGAACAGGGATGCACTATGCTGGCTACGCATCATGGTTGTGGTGCGCCGCTCTTTCGTTGTCAGGGAGAGGTTGTATGCCCTGTATGCTCCTTCGGGACAGAGAAGGCCTCTGGGGAAGCTGGGGAGCAGCCATTTGACCGCGTAGCATCAAATGAGGAGATCTCAAAGTATGATGATGCAGCCACTCAACAGAAAGACGCGGAAAGCTTCTTGGAGGACGAGCCGCCCGCCGAAGAATCTGCCGAAGAATCCATAGCTCGGTCGGAAGCACATCTACGAAGATCTCTACAACGAAAATTGTTGGTGCTTACGGCTGGCCTAGATGAAGAGCAGGATCTGGATAAGCTGAAAAAGCAGCTGGATTGCATCGAGGGGCTGCTGAGAGTGTTTCGTTTCCTGCAAAGGTGACGATTCCCGTCCCGCTTCTTATAGACTTGAAACTACGATCATGAGGACCTCCACTGGAAATGAAGGGGTTGATCAATTGGGTTTAACTTTTTTTAGTAAGTGTGGTATAACCTTCCTTTTATTTCCCCTCGTCATGGCATTGTTCTGCACGATGGGTTGCATTGAGGTGGCTCCGTCGCTCAGTCAGGCTCCTTCCCAGGCGGCAGAGCATCAGCAGGCAGAAGACTGGCCCTCTTCGTTGCAGGCAGATTTCGATGCAGATGTGAGCAGCAATCTATTTCATGTGAAGGGAAATATAATGCTCCAGGGAAATGGCACCCTTCCTTATCTCCTGCTTAATGCCACCCTCAGCCAGGCCGGCATAACTATGCGGAGCACAAAGTACCTGATGATGAATGTTGAGCCGGGCGAAGATCACGGCTTTGAGATCTCGAAAAACATGAGGATCCTTCCGGGAAGCTACAACTGCACCTTGGAAGTCGCCGGCCCCAAAGGTCCTCTGGCTTGTGAGACTCGAAGATGCAAAGAGTCTATGCCCTGGATAGAACCCATGCCTGCAACGAAAGTTGTGGTGAATCTCCCGCCAGATGCGGCATCGAAGAGAGCCGAACAAAAGGCGCAGGAAGAAATAGTACAAGATGCAGAGGACAGAGGCGAAAAGATCCAGAAAGACGGGGCCTTTGAGGAAGTAGTATCGAACAGACCTGGGGATGGTGCCAGGCCAGAAAGTGTGACGGAAGAAAGCCAAGCCTTATCAAGCGCTTCGTTAGTGGAGGCCTCTTTCGGGAAAGAGGATTCGCAGAGGGAGAATGCCTCGCAGGAGAACGATAGCTCGTCTCAGGTCGGAGCATCCTTGAGGGCGTCTTTGAACCTGTCGCCAGAGCAGAAGGGCGTGTTTGTGGGCAGCAGCACCTCTAAAAAATATCACCGGCTTGACTGCCGTTATGCCGCCAAGATAAAGCCGGAAAACAAGATCTATTTTTCCGGAGAAGAGGACGCAAGAACGCAGGGCTACCTTCCCTGCAAGACCTGTAATCCCTAGCTTGGAAGACCTGCGATCCTTGACATGCCAGATCCGGAACCACTGATGATGCAGGATCTTCCGTAACCAAAACCCTTTTTAGGGACTAAAAATTGCCTATGAAAATGCACGACAGACCGGGAGCCGGAGGAGGTGCGGCTGTGCTTCCCAGGCAAATTTTTTCCTGTGGATATCCCAGATCAGTCAGCACGGCCATGTTTCTAGAGAGCCCCCGGGCCTCAAGGTGTCGGCAGAGGTCTTCCAGGTCAAAGCTTTCATCCGAGAGAAGGAATACGCATTTGCCCTGTTGCAGCTCAAAGGCCACGGCTTCGGGGTCCAGGCTCCGGCCGTGAACTGTTATGGGAACCACATTCAACTGGCTGATCTTGAGGCGGGCGCAGGCCACCTGCAGGCTGGAAATTCCCGAGATGACCTTGCCCTTCAGGTATCCCAGGCCGGAGAGCATGGGGTCGCCTGTGCTCAGGACCAAGGCCCGTTCGGGAAGCTTGCCCAGATTCTTATAGTCCTCAATGACTTTGACGGTACATCCCTGTGGGATGTGATCCCTGACTAGATCGATGGACCTTTGCGAGCCGTAGATGAGCCTGGCCTCGCCTATAGCTTTGATGGCTTCCAGGGTCAGCATTCCAGGGCCTGCGCCCACTCCAACTATTATCATAACTCTACCATTATCGCGGGCTCTATCACATTACTATCTTTGTTTTCTGCTCTCTTTTTTCTTATGCTATGACGGTTACTGCTATCTTTGTTTCCTGTTATGTTGGTTTTAGTGCTATCGGGGTTACCGCTATCCTTATTTCCTGTTATATTGGTTTTAATGCTACACGGTTACCGCTATCC
>CAZPUO010000288.1:0-3125 GCA_964589745.1 uncultured Methanotrichaceae archaeon | reverse complement strand
GGCCTTAGCTGATGATTTTTGTCTGCAGCTAAAGGACATTGCTATTTTCGTCCGATACTGAGCGGGCTTCCAGGAACAGCCCCTCCCCTAACTTTAATAATAAAAATTTTAAAAATAATATTTCTTAGAAATAGGTAACAAATGGCAAAAAACTCTAATAAAAAAATTCGAACGGATAATGCCGTTACTTTTGCTTCTTATTTCAGCACGCATACGGCCTTTGGTTCCCGCAGCAGAAGCGCCAGGCTCTCTGATATAGAGAACTCCAGGCTCTCACCTGCAGGCCCGATAAAGCCCACGCTCATGTCCTGGCCGATAATTATGGCAGCATACTGCCTTCCTGAGGCCAGAAGCACTCCGCCACTATTCAGGATGGGTGCTTTGAAGATGCCTTCTGTGATCAGGGCCTGGAGATATTCCAGTTCCGTGCCCCCCTGAGGATAGCGCCGGAATAGGAGATTGTAGCGGCTGGGTGCCAATGCCAGGGTGTAGGGTCCGTGGAAGCCAGCCTTATCCAGGAGGGTGACCGCTGCTATAACGTCCTCCACCGCCTTGCCCATGCTATCCCAGGGAGAAAGCTTCAGCTCGGATGCGCCCTTGCTGGTCAGAATGCCGGGAGTCCCGCGCAATCCCTCGAATATTAAAGACTCTTCCAGCATAGCCGCCTCGATGGCAGCATTGGCCACAACAGTGGTGTTGATGGGCATTCCTTCCTTTTCTGCAGCCGCCAGGTCCCTCTTGCTCAAAGAGAAGGTCCTATGGATCAGAGATACGGGCACAAAGCTGCTGATATCGATGCCATCTTCCGCCCGGCTGTCCTGCAAAGGCACAGCCTTGAGACCCAGGCCGTAGGGACCTTCCAGATGCAGCATCCTTCGTCCTGCCAGAACTCCCTTGGCCGCCTCGGCCATAGTGCTGTCCAGAGCCTTCCAGGTCTCCGGTCCGATGGGCGCATCTTCCCGCCCCAGATAATTATTTTCCATTTTCATGTCCTCCCCGTGATCACTTCTTAAGCGACCCGATGGTGGTCTCAGGGGTCTTCTCTTCAGGCTTGGGCTTTGGAGCCGCTTCCGGTGCGGAAAGCTCAAGAGCCATCAGATCGACCTCCTGGGCTCCTTGGGCCAGTAGAGCATCTTCGTTTCCTGTTAGAATGGCAATCAGCCTGGCAAACTCTCCTGCGTGGACTCGCTCCTCATCGGCGATATCTACAAGCACTTTCTTGGCCAGAGGGTCATCTGCGGCCTCAGCATGGGCCATGTAGAGATGCACGGCCTCATGCTCTGCAGCCAGGTCGAGGCGGATTGCTCTGATTAGCTCATCCTTGGTGAGCTTGCGATCAGGAACTTTACCACTGAAAGGGTTAAGGAACTCGGGCATTTTTTATCTCCTTGGTTGCATAGAATGAACCTGGAAAGGCGAGCGTCTGCGAGAGTGGTTGGATATCCAACCGCCGATGGAGCAAGCTTCCTTAGAGGATAAAAAATTAACATGCTCGAAAGAGGCTTGTGAGCCTCTTCATCTCGACAATCCAGATCCTTTTGACTGGTTCCTCTATCAATAATAAGATAAAGCCCAACGTAAATATGTCTTTTGGTGGACTGGGTTTTAGGATTCACAGATCAATCTATGTATCAGTTTGCAAAAAATTTCTGTTGTCGAAAGATCGGCTGATGAAATTCTGCGCGAGGATGTGATGCGAGGCAGAATTATTTGAAGAGGTGAGCCGATAAGAAGCTGATCTAGGAAAGCACTAGCTGTAAAGTACCATCCGAAATTAAAGAAATATCGCCTAAAACGAAATGATGGAATTTGTTTTTCGACAGCGGCTTACGGTGGCTATCAGCGCTCCATTTGTTCGATCTTTATCGAATTGATTAACCGGTCCGTTGCCCTTTGATCATAGGTGGATAGAACGATTCCCAGCCCATCAGATGCCAGAACGCCTCCAGGCCGGTCAAGGTGATAGTCCACAGGATAAACTGCAGCGTAAACTGGCTCTCCAAGAGGGCACTTTGCGCCACAGGCAAAAATTCCCATCCGTTTGTCGATCAGCCTCTCAGAGGCATTGATCTTTCCACAAACACTGGACTTAGAAAGAGTTTCGTTGGCCAATGCCATCATTCTGGAGGAGTTGGTAGGAGCAGTGCCGCTTTGGGAGTAGGCTATGACAGAAACCTTAATCACTTTCGTCCTATCAGAAGAGGTCATAGTCAGCGTATCCGTCGAGATCTTGTCTTTTCCTGATGTGCTGTCGCTATGAGATACGCTGCTGCTGTACAGATCCATTTCCGACCAGTTGAAGGAGATCTTCCACTTGCCGCAATCCTCGGAGACGCGAGTGACGTCAATATCACTCATCATTGAGGCTTGAACTCTCGACATCAACAGAAGAGCCATACCTAAGAGGAAAATCATTCTCAAATATCCGTCTTTCACCATATCCTTCCTGCAAAGCATCTATTCTTAGAGGTGAATTGGGTCAAGAAATATAAAGAACCCTCGGAAAATTGGGGATACGCAGTTCGAGATATGCTAAGCAAGAACAAATAAAATTATTAATTTTCAAAAATATTATATCATATAAATAATATGCCTTAATTTAACACTTTCGACGCTTGCAACTCGAAACCTATTCCCGATATCTAAATCCGAAGTTAGAGACGATTCGCTGATAAAAAGAAACAAGTCTCTTTATCGTGGATGTTTGAGTTCAATAGAGGCTTTTGCCAAATGGTCCTGGAGGCCGTCTAGGGGCAATAAAGCTATATTATTTTATCATGTAAATGGAACGGAGGAGCTCTAGGAGAGATCGGCGTAGCCTGCCGGGGAAGGATTGAATCATTGACTATCAGCCGGTAGGGTGGTCGTATCACCCATTCTCGGCCGGGGCGACAGTAACCGGCCACTCGAGAGCCCAGCATCAGCTGTAGCTCGCCATTCCCGAAGCCGATCACCCGGAGCTGGAGTAGCCGACCCAAGGGGCGGAGCAAGCCCCATCGGGAAAGACTGTTGTAGGTGGGTGAGACCACTAGAATAGCTTTCCAGTATAGGAAATGGCGGAGTCGGACACAGGCGGCGAATAGTCGACCCGCCCGCCCTCCGGCGATTCCCCTCCGCCTATCCCC
>CAZPUO010000287.1:0-3148 GCA_964589745.1 uncultured Methanotrichaceae archaeon | reverse complement strand
ACCGTTTCTTCAACAGCACTTACCTCACAGAAGGCCTGATTTCCCTGGCCTCTGAGGTCCTGCGCCGTCTCTCAGGCGATATCTCCAGGAACGCGGTCTTCAACATGGCCACCCAGTTTGGTGGCGGCAAGACTCATGCACTGGCTCTCCTCTACCATCTGGCTTCTAATGGTCCTGAAGCCAACGGATTCATGGGCGTCAACAAGATCCTGGAACGATCCGGCCTCGCCTCGGTGCCAATAGCCTCCACAGCGGTATTTGTGGGCACGGAGTTTGATTCCATCGCCGGACGAGGTCATGAAGGCGAGCCCATTCGCAAGACCCCCTGGGGTGAGATCGCCTTCCAGTTGGCTGGTGAAAAGGGCTTCGAGATCGTAAAAGAGCATGACACGCAACTGGTGGCCCCCGGCGGAGACGTCATACGTTCCCTTCTGCCCACGGACCAGCCCTGTTTGATACTCATGGACGAGCTGATGAACTATGTCAGCCGTTTCCGCAAATTAGGGCTATCGGATCAGCTCTACAACTTCATCCATAACCTCTCGATGGTGGCCAGTGGCCTGTCCAATGTAGTCGTTGCCATATCCATACCCACTTCCGTGCTGGAGATGGCCTCTGCCACCGAGGACCAAATGGACTTCGACCGCTACAAGAAAGTCCTGGACCGGGTTGGTAAGCCTGTCATACTCTCTTCAGATGCCGACATCTCGGAGATCATCAGACGCAGGCTGTTCGAATGGGAACGGCTGAGCCCTGAAGGCCATGTGATACTGGACCAGGATGCCATCAAAACCTGCCGAGCCTATGCCGATTGGACACGAGAGCATAAACTCCAGATTCCGGCCTGGTTCGATGTTGACCACGCCGAAGAGGCTTTCAAAGCCACCTATCCCTTCCATCCATTAACCATCTCGGTCTTCAAAAGAAAGTGGCAGTCTCTGCCCAGGTTCCAGCGCACTCGCGGCGTGCTGCGTCTGCTAGCCCTGTGGGCCTCAAAAGCCTTCCGAGATGGCTGGTCCGGTGCCCACCGAGATCCCCTCATAGGCCTTGGAACTGCGCCTTTGGAGGACCGGGACTTTCGAGCTGCAGCCCTGGAGCAGCTAGGCGAGCAGCTTCTTGAGGTGCCCATCACCACAGACATAGTGGGCACGCCCGAATCGCATGCCTTGAGGCTGGACAGTCTGGCTGGCGAGACCATCAAGAATGCTCGGCTGCACCGTATGGTTGCCACAGCTATCTTCTTCGAGTCCAATGGCGGCATGACTCGAAGTGAAGAGGCCACATTGCCCGAGGTGCGTTTGGCTGTAGCCCAGCCTGATATGGATATAGGCAACGTGGAGACGGTCCTGGAGAGCCTCAAGAAATCCTGTTACTACATCAATGAACGGGGCACCAAGTTCGGCATACGTCCAGGCATCAACAAGATCTTTGCCGACAGCTGCGCCAGCATCCAGGATCCCGACGTAGACGAGAAGACACGTCAGGCCGTGCTGGAGGTATTCAATAAGGGCAAGCTACTCAGGCCGGTGCCCTTCCCTGAGAAAAGCAACGAGATATCAGACCAGCCGGTGCTCACTTTGGCCGTGCTATCCCCTGAACACAACCTGAGGGACCCATCAACCATGACGCTGGTCGAGGATATGACCCGTGAACATGGCAGCTCGGCACGGTTCTACAAGAGTGCTCTCATCTGGGCTATAGCCGATGGATCCTCGACTCTCAAGTCCAAGGCCCGAGATCTACTGGCCTGGGACAATATCCTGGAGGAAGAGAGCGGGCTGCAACTGGACGATGCCCAAAAGAGCCTGTTGCGAGAGAATGTCAGGACGGCTGGCAGAGAGCTGCATGAAGCGGTCTGGTGGAGCTACAAGAATCTGGCACTGCTGGACAAAGACAACCGCCTGATGCTCATGGACCTTGGCAAGATCAACTCCAGCGTAGCTGATTCCCTGACCGGTCTATATATCAGCCATTTGCGTCAGAAGGATCTGCTTGTGGATCGGGTCAGCCCCAATTTTCTGGAACGAAACTGGCCCTCTATGGAGGAGTGGCCCACAAGAGCGGTGCGAGATGTGTTCTTTGCCTCTCCTATCTTCCCGAGGCTCACCAATCAAGATGCAGTGAAGGACGTCATAGCCAAAGGAGCCTCTTATGGCACCTTTGCCTATGTGGGCAAGTCTCCGGATGGAGGATACGATCCTTTGTACTACAAGCAGCCTCTATCGCCAGAAGACGTAGAGATCACCGATGACATGTTCCTGGTAAAAGAGCCCAAATCATCACTTCCTCCGCTCGATACCATTATCGTGACGCCTGAACAGGTTCGTATCCAGCCGGGTGAAATGGTTTCATTTAGAGCCCAAGCCCTGAATAAAGGAGGCCAGGACGTAGCTGTGGAGAAGCTGGAGTGGAGTTCTACTGGAGGCACGATCGATGCTCAGGGCGTCTTCCGGGCCGGTCAGCAGGAGGGCACGTTCAGGGTCACGGCTTCCGCAGGCAAGGTACAAGGCACGGCAACGGTGGATGTGCTAATAGAACCCAAAGAGCAGACCTCTTCGCCGGTCCGGCTGGTGATCTATCCTAAGGAGATGAACATGGGCCGAGGAGAGCGCCGAACGTTTACCGTCACGGGGTTCGACCAGCAAGGTAAAGTGGTTCCTTTGAGCAAAGTAGTATGGGCTGCTGAAGGCGGTTCTATCGACGATCGTGGGTTCTTCCAGGCCGGCCAGGCCGAGGGGTCGTTCGAGGTGACTGCCAGCTGCGGCGATCTGAAGGAGATTGCAAAGGTTGCTGTCAAAGGTGTCAATGCCCACTGGATGGGCGAGGTGCCACATCAGAGGTGGTCGCAGTTCTACAACAAGGTTCTCATGAAGCATGTGATGGGCAAGAAGCTCAAGCTCAAGGTGGAGATCGAGCTGGAGGACGTGACTGCCGAGGACGTAGAGCAGATGCGCATATCCTTACAGGAGCTGGGGCTGGACGACGATGTGCAGGCGAGCTAATGCCTTTAAGAGATGTGTAACATACTTTTTTTTAATCACTCATAGTCCAATAAGCTGAATCACGGAGAGCTTATAAGCCAAAAACAGAGCGTTTTAAGAAATACTTTCGCCCTGCATGAAATACGTTTATAAGCTTATTATACCAA
>CAZPUO010000286.1:0-3153 GCA_964589745.1 uncultured Methanotrichaceae archaeon | reverse complement strand
TTGACGGGGCATGGAAGCACTTTTGACATCATTGGGAGAAGGAAGGAGTCGATGCAACTGTCGGGGCAGAATGGGCGCAAGTGAGGAAGCACAACATCGAGGCAATTACTATGGCACATCCAGTTCTGAAACTGAAGTATTTCAAGGAGCTTTACCCGATTCTGCGTTACCTTAGAAGCGAGCAGATCCATGAGCTCAAGGTGGAAGTTGGTACCCGCGAATTTCTGGAAAGCTTCACGCGTCACTGGGCGGCTACTGACGAGGAGGGCAAGCGATCTGGCGAGTTTGTGGCATGTGGGGTGCCAAGCTGGACTCTCCCCGCCTTTCATTTCAAGAGCTTTCCCTGGCGGGGTGATTCGCGAGAGTTCAAGATGGATTCCTTACTCCACCTACTCGTTGCCGAGAGCAAGTCGCCCGAGTATATCGTGCATTATAGGTATGACGAAGATCACAACCTGTATGTCACGGTCTACGACTACCGCGACTTCGACTGGGAGACTACTCATCTCGAGGCCCACGAAGAGGTGGCCGGAGAGATTGGCGCGATGTTGAAGGCGTCAGTCGTTCGCATGGAGAGTCGGCTAGAAGAAGTCCAGCGGAAGATGATCGGGCGGATCGGCCGAACGCCTGAAGAGAAGGCGGGGCAACTTCGCTTGCCGTATGCTTAGCGGAGTAACGAGGGACGACATAAGGGGGAATGTCGTCCTATTTTTTTATCTCAAAATATTTTTTATCTTCTCGGCTGTTTTAGTTCTTTCTTCGGCTGATATAGTTTTTCCCGGCCAGAGCTTCAAACCGTCATCTTCAAATCGGGGCATAATATGCAGATGAACATGCTCGACGATCTGTCCGGCCGCTTTTCCGTTATTGAGTCCTAAATTAAATCCATCAGCACCAATTGCTTTACCCAAGATAGAACCGATTTTTCGAGCCACTTTCATCATCTGGCAGGCTATTTCTTCGGGAGTTTCTTCCATGGAATCGTAATGTTTTTTAGGGATCACCAACGTATGGCCTAAATTGACCGGATTAATATCCAAAAAAGTCAAGATCTTGTCATCCTCATAAACCTTATCTGCCGAAATTTCACCTTTGATTATCCTACAAAAAATACAATTATTCATATTCTCAATATACTCAAAGGAGCAATAAAATCCATAGTAATTGCAATAGACAAACGATTCAAATTAAATTTGCAATAGACCGAAATTTTTGTCATATTCTCATTATCTCGCACCGTTTCAGGAGGCAGACTTATGAAGAGGGAATCCACAGCCGAAAATGTTGTCGCGCTCAGAACCCGCATTTTCGACGTCTGTCTCGCAGTCGTTGGGTCGCGCGATGACGCGGAAGATCTGTCGAGCGAGGCGATCGTGCATGCGATTGCCAACCTCGGTGGTTTCCGAGAAGATGCCGCGCTGTATACGTGGGTATATCGAATCGCTGTCAATCTCAGCAAGAACTTCCTTGTTCGAGAGGGCAGGCGTCGTAAGCATGCAGATGTGCGTTACTCCGATGAGCCCGGTCCACTTTCGGGTCTTATGCTCGGAGATATCCTGCCAGACGATGCGTGGTCGACCGATCCAGCTATCCTGTATCAGCGCAAAGAACTGCGCCTTAGGCTTCTTTGGGCGATCATGCGGGAAGGACGGAGATTGGGTCACGGTGCCGAGTACATAGTGGCGCACTATTTCCTCGGAATGTCATGTGAGGAAATAGCTATCCAATTCGGCGTGACGGTCCAATCAGTGAAGAGCAAGCTGTTCCGGACCAGACAGAGGATCGGGCTCTATCTGTCCGGTTACGTGTAGTACGGGGAGCTTCGAGGTACTACCTCAGGCTCCCTTATGTGTATTAGAGAATTAAGTTTTGAAATTCTTACAGATAGTTGTGTTTGATTGTTTCAATATAATGTCCTAGAAGTCCCGTTGCAATGATGACCACGATTGCAATTAAAAGATTCTCAAAAATAATTAGTGCGGCTGACCGTTTTTCGATCCTAGCCAGAACGACGCTGACTATAACTATCAATGCCAACCCGAAGACTGTGCTGAAGATGACTGCATTCAATAAGCTAAAAATGAGTAAGGGAACGATAAATATAAGAGCGATAAAAAATTTTGAGAAAAAGGTGGCTAACGTTTCAATCCAGACCCCTTTTTCACTTTCTTGATTTCCGGCTTCTTCGCCAATATGAATTGCAATCGCATCTGAAAGCGCGTCGGTAATTGCAATAACAGCAATTCCGGCGATTACGTAAATTGAAGAGTTAGTCGAGAAAGCCAATCCTACCATCATTCCAAGTGTTGTAATTACACCTGAGGTGACGCCAAAACCAAAACCTTTTCTTATGGTTGATTTCATAAACTTATTCTACTTGGAGATTCTGTCTGCTTCAAGGTTGTTATTTTTTCTTGATTTAGACGTTTTTTTGTTTTATACTTTTCGAATCGGGATTCTCCCGAGCTAATACGGACATACTGACCTTGACATAGAAGGGACACAAAAAATGGACTGCCCCACGACAGCTGTGGTCGCACTCATCGGGTATCTGGCGGGATCGATTCCCTTTGCCTGGCTCATTGGCTGGGTTTTTGGGGGAGTGGATATCCGCAAGATCGGCTCCGGCAACGCCGGAGCCTCCAATCTGCGCCGCGTGCCCGGATGTGAGAAGTTCTACGTTCCAGCTATCCTGCTCGATGCATTGAAAGGCTTGGGAGCGTTCTACATCGCCAGGTGGATGGGATTGCCTGTAAGCTGGCAGCTCTTTTGCGGCTTCTGTGCCGAGGTCGGCCACTGCTACCCCGTCTGGTTGAAGTTCCAAGGCGGTAAGGGTGTGGCGACATTCCTCGGTGTAGCTCTGGCTGCCAATCCAGCCTTGGCGCTGGTCGCACTCGCGACCTTCGTTGTCCTGAAGAAGAAGAAGGGCTATAGCTCGTTGGCGTCTGTTGTGGTCGCCTTCGTCTTTAGCACTCTCTTCAGCTTCATGGCTTGCGGCGCGGGAGTAGCTGGCTCGTCATGCATAGCCTTGGTCGGGTGGGTCTGGTTGATCTTTGTCCTGATTCTCTGGGGACACATCCTCAACCTTAACCTGATCAAGCTTGGGTACGAGCCGAGTAGCAAGCAACCGCGCCGTAGCGTCTACTGGGGTTT
>CAZPUO010000285.1:0-3173 GCA_964589745.1 uncultured Methanotrichaceae archaeon | reverse complement strand
TGTGGAGTCCTGGAATTATTTCGCACCCGCTCCAGATTTGATTCGTATGATTTATAGCGAGGAAGATTTCTTGCATAATATTGACATTGTAGAAGCAGCTTTTGGGAATTATGCGTTTCGAAGATGGGTTCCTGAAAAGAGCAGGTGGCGTCAACAGATTTTAGCAGCTCTTTTTGATGCAGAGATGTTTGCATGTAGGGGATTGTCAGAAGATATTCTTAGAGAAAAACAATCTGAAGTAATCGGAAATATTCAGTAGCCAAGAATTCAGAAAGACAATTGATGCTGCAACTAATGCACCTATATCATTTCATGAAAGAATAAGAAATTGTCTGCGAGATGCTCGAGCAACTATAGCTCAATGAAGGAATTACTATGGCGGATCTAAACGCACTCGATCAATTCAAAGAATCTCTACAAATGGCGGAAGAATTAATGAAATTAGAAAGGCAGAATTATAAAAATTCTCCACGTACTGTGGAGCAGAATGTTGTGGAGGGGTTGCGAGGAGGTGCAATTGTTCTCATGGTTGCAGCATGGGAGAGTTTTTTAAAACAACTATAGAGGAAGAATTAGTTCCATTTGCCACGCATCCACCACAGGTCAATTTATGCGATTTGCCAGAAAAAATGCAAATTCATAGAATATTTCGTAGCTTAGAGCAAGCGCTGGATGGTCCAAAATTTCAAAAAACTGATAAAATCGACCGACTTCCTGATATCGAACGTGCGGTCAAAAAATATCATTATAGGAATAATAGATCATCGAGCGTTCAGTGATATTGGCAGTAATCCCAATCCAAGAGTTGTTAAAGAAATGTTCTCCAACATAGGCATAAATAATATATTCGATTTTATCCAAGTTGATTTTGAGAGAGCGTAGCGTCAGCCCAGCATCCGCAAGATTCATTGAAAGCAAATTAGAGGGAATCCTTAATCGCCGTCACGCCGTAGCCCATAAAGGCGATACGCTTAATTGTCTCGGAAAGATCTAAAGGATGATATCAAATTCATGAAGATACTAGCAAGAGTAGTAGATAGGAAGGTAAAATTCCGCATTAAGAAGATAATTGATAATTCCATTAACATCTGATTAAAATTATGTAATTTGTGTGATCAGCCTAAAACTTTCATTCTCTTATAAAGAATTGTCGTTAATTCTCCATCCTTTTCCTGGATTTCTATTTCAAAGACGTCGCCTGCTGTTAATTTATGCCGATCCGCAATTTCAACAGGAATTGTTAGATCGAGTGATTTGGACCCATGATGCTCCCTGGCCTTAACTGTAATTCTCTTCATTGCTGAATCATCTTAGGCAGTATGCCGAAATTTCTGTAAATTATCGGTCCTGTTATCCCACTTAATCATTCCAAATCCATAGATAAATACTTTTTAGTTGTGAGCCACTCCTCATTGATATCGATTAGTAGCGAGACTCCAAGCCTCATGAAGGATTCATCGCTTGGAAATGCTCCTACGACTCTCGTTCTTCTTTTCAGCTCTTTATTGATTCTCTCCAATCCATTGGTAGTTCGGATCCTTTTCCAGTGTTCTCTCGGAAATGACCTGTAATTCCCTAAACTGAATCGGAAGCGTTCGATTGTATCCGCAGATTTGGAGTATCCTCTGCTCTCCAGATCCAAAACAAGTTCATGCATCTCAGTTTCGTCATCCAGAGCCATCTTAAGCTTATCTGCTATCTCTTTTTGATATTTCTTGGCAACATTCCTCAAAACGGCTCGCACGAAGTGAACATGGCACATGTTTCGACTTCGTCGAAACTCTCACTGACGTTAGTCAGTGATATTTGCCAGGAAGCACCCAGGAAGGGTTTCTCTACAGCTTTCTGGATACCCTTATGACCATCAGATATCACGAGCTTTACTCCGGATAAACCCCGATCTACCAGATCTTGAAAGAATCCTGACCAGAAGAGTTCGTCTTCCCCGTCAGCTATTCTTGCTCCCAGTATCTCGCGATAACCGTCATCTCTGATTCCTGTAACGATCAGAAAAGCCTTCGTGACATATCTTGAATCAGTTCTTACCTTGAAGTAACTTGCATCTACAAAAAGATAAGGAACTGGGTGTTCAATTGGTCTCTTGAGGAATTCTTCTACCTTTGCATCAAGTTCTTTAGAGATCCTAGAAACGCTAGACGCAGACAGATCTTCTATACCAAATTGAGAAACGATATCCTGAACTTTCCTGGTTGAGACTCCTTGCAGATACGATTCAATAACGGCATTGATTAGAGCCTTTTCCACTCGCGAATATCTGTCAAAGACCTTGGTCTCAAAGGATATCTCGCGGAACTGCGGTTTTTTGAGTTTGAGTTCTCCAGCCCTTGTCTTAAGAGATCTTTCTTTGTAGCCGTTTCTATGAGCTTTCCGGGATGCAACCCGCTCATAAGGTTCTGCATCTGCTTGTTGCAGCGCTTCCAGCTGCATTACAAGATTCAAGAACCAGGTTAGCAGTTGCTTTAGTCCGTTCTCTTGATCGATAAGGTAATCTTCCAGGAGTTGTATGGGTATCATGGTCCTGTTTCCTCCGGTTTCCCAAGACATGGTAGGATACAGGACCTATAATCATTCTTATTATCAAATTACAGAAAATTCATTACACTGCCTCGCCCCTGATGAGCGACCTAACTCATGGCTTGTAAGGCATTTGATTGTGCAAGCGCCCTAGCTTGCGTTCGGAGTTTCGGAGCGATTCCCGCTAAACCGCAAAGAAGACGCCGAGCAGACTCCGGCCATCGGCGCCCCCCCACCCGGCCATCTCTGCTCATCGGATTCCTGCCAGCCATCCGAGCCGCCGATTCGTATCCCTCCGCCCCCCACCCACGCACGGGCCCGCGGGCGGGGCCAGCGGCGATCCTGCTCGACCGAAATCCGGCAGCCATCCATACCGCCAAGCTGCATCCTCCTCACGAGCCGGCCTTCCTGCTCGACCGGTGCGGGCGACATGCAACCATCAGCTAGGCCCTTGGAAGCAGTATCCTAAAAAACCAGCCCCCATTCTGGAGCGTAGAGAGCTCTTGACATTACATATGCAAAACTCAAACCAATTAGAGACTCACGACCAGAAATCCTTAAATTTAAATAGGTCGAATATCATGAAGAACAAGGAGTGAGAAAATTGAAAAGCTCGTTGACTGTTGGCTTAATGCTCA
>CAZPUO010000284.1:0-3187 GCA_964589745.1 uncultured Methanotrichaceae archaeon | reverse complement strand
CTGAATAGACTGCGTAGCAATGCCGCGATTGTTGCTACCGGCAGATCGTTTTGCCTTGCCGCAGCGGCGACTTCAAGCTCTGTGTTTCGAATAGCATTTTACCTTGAGCCATTTGGCGTTGAGAATCGTGCCGCCAGTCGCGCCGCTAACAAGGCACCTCTGCTAATCGACCAGAAGATGGCTTGGACGGCATGGAAGGCTGTTCCAGCGGTCTCTGGCTGCTCGACGAAGAACTGGACAAGACATGGCAGCGCAACAGCCTCGTATCCTGGCCAAAACAAGCAACAATCACGCTCCGATTATTGGTTTCATTTATTAGTCTGAGCCAATATTCACTTTCTTTTGTTTCTATTTGGCTTATTTTTTATTCTCATTAAAAAGTCTTTTTTACTGAATGCTTCTTTAGCTTCCCTATAATTCGCCCCAATTGAACCGGAAGATCTGATCAGTTGTTTGCCAGCCGTTACATTTGTTCCGATGTATCGGAATCCTCGGCAATGTTTTGACAAAAAGCCTAACAGCTTTGGTGAATTGAAATGTTCGCTCTTCTCCCAGAGGGATGCCTTCGGCAAAGATCATATACCGGTTTGGCATTTTGATTATTGTCTATTGTAATGTGTTTGTGATTTGTTTTTTGCTGTTTGGAATTTTTTAATAATCCAGACAAAATAACATAGATCACCAAATACCTTATAGCGCAGCCAGTTCAGTGAGTAATTCTGAAATAAGTTCCTTTACGGTTACAATCTTCTCAATACGATAGGCATTTTGTCCGCAGAAGATGAGGCCGTGGTCGACATCACCAAAATAGGAATTCAATAGAACCTGCGCAATGCAGTAATTCGCTTTATCGGCTTTGCAAGCGGAAAGGCATCGGTAAGGGCATTTGATCGTATGCTCTCCCTGGGACTCTAGATCCTTTAAAAATTTATTCCGGATGGCCCTGCCAGGCATGCCCACCGGGCTTTCAATAATGACAATGTCCTCTCTTTTAGCATCAAGATACGCCTGCTTGAACTCGGAAGAGACGTCGCATTCCACGGTACAGACGAAACGGGTCGCCATCTGCACACCAGAGGCACCCAGTCTAAGCATGTGGGCAATATCCTTTCCGTTGAAGATGCCTCCCGCAGCGATCACCGGAATTTTCCTGCCATACTTGTCTTCATATCCCTTTATAACTTCAAGAAGATCTGGCAAAAGACGATCGAGAGAGAATTCATGCAATCTGCTGAGCTGGTCTTTCGAAAAACCAAGATGTCCTCCGGCTAATGGTCCCTCAAGAATGAAGCCATCGGCAGTTATGCCATAACGCTTGTCCCAGACTCGAAGAATCAGCTCCGCTACTCTGGCTGAGCTGACGATTGGCACGAGGTTTACGGAACTGTCTTTAACCAAAGCGGGGAGTTTGATCGGCAGGCCGGTACCAAACACAATGATCTTAATTCCCTCAGAAACGGCAGTCACGATTAGATCGTCAGCGTTACTGAGCACACCCATAAAGTTTACGGCAAGATTGCCATTGGTCATTCTTTTTGCTTTGTGAATCTCTCTAACAAGAGCTTCGCGGGACATCCTTTCATATTCTTTCTTCATAGCCACTATATCTCCAAGGCCTATGCTTGACAGCGTGCCTATTCCACCTTCGTTAGCCACGGCGGAAGCCAGCGAGGAAAGAGAGACCCTCACGCCCATACCTCCCTGTACAATCGGGATGTCCGCAGTTATATTTCCAATTTGAAGTTTCGGAATCTTCATTTAGTCCTCATACTTTTTGACAACAAGACAAGCGTTGCCCCCGCCAAAGCCAAATGAATTGCTAGCAGCAAATTGCAGGTCCATCGATTCGGCACCTTTGGTCACGTAATCAAGGGGGCAGTCCGGGTCGGGCTCCTCATAATTGATCGTAGGAGGCAGGATGCCAGTGTAAACACTCATTACGGTAGCGATAAATTCAACTGCTCCGGCAGCCGCCATAAGGTGGCCGATCATCGATTTGATAGAACTAACTTTCAGGGTGCTTGCATGACTGCCAAAAACCTTCATAATGGCGGCGCTTTCAATTCTATCATTTATAGGGGTCGAAGTGCCATGCGCATTGATATATTTCACTTCTCTGGGCTCGATAGATGCATCTTTAAGTGCCGCGCTCATAACCCTCATCATGCCCTCGCCCTCGGGATCTGGTGCAGTGAAGTGAAAGGCGTCCGCAGTATTACCATAGCCGACAAGCTCAGCGTAGATGTTCGCATTACGGCGAACGGCATGTTCAAGCCTTTCGAGAACAACGATCCCGGCTCCTTCTCCCATTACAAAACCGTCACGGTTCTTATCAAAAGGCCTGCTCGCCTTTTCAGCGCAGGTATTCGTGGACATCGACCTTGTGGCACAGAAACCCGCATAAGGCAAGGGAGTTACTGCGGCCTCGGAACTCCCCGCCAACATGACATCGGCGTCTCCCCGCTGAAGAATTCGGAAGGCCTCCCCAATGGCGTTCGCGCCCGTGGAACAGGCAACCGATGGAGCAGAAAGAGGTCCTTTTAAACCGTATTGAATGGAGACCATACAAGCGGCCATATTGATGAGAAGCTTCGACACAAAGAATGGGCTTAAGGATTTGGAGCCCTTCTCGTTGAGTCTGTAATAACCTTCTTCTATTGTGGCTGAACCCCCGATTCCAGAACCGATGATGACTCCTGCCCGGTACCTGTCAAAAGCATGGTTGTCAAGCCCCGCATCTTTCATCGCCATTGCCGAGGAGGCCATACCAAAGTAAGTGAATCTGTCCATGCGGTCAAGTGATTTCTTATCGATCCACTCTTCAGGATTAAAATCCTTCACTTCTGCCGCCATCTGTGAGCGAAATTCAGCGGGGTCAAAATGAGTGACCCTGGATATCCCACTTTTTCCGGCTTTCAATCCCTCCCAAAACTCTGTAACACCAATCCCAATAGGGGTTACAGATCCTAATCCAGTTACTACAACTCGATGTTCTTTCATAACTGTATAGACCCTCCTAAATGTCATGTATAATGTATGCCGCAAATTTGGTAAATACAAACATAGATAATTTTCAAATCCGAAGCACTAAATTCTAAACAAATTCAAAATTCAAATTACCTAAATTCAAAACTTGCGCCACTATCTTTCTGTTCTTGTTGTTTTGAATTTTGGTATTAAATATTGT
>CAZPUO010000283.1:0-3192 GCA_964589745.1 uncultured Methanotrichaceae archaeon | reverse complement strand
TGCCAGATAGATATGTTCATGCTGCAACTGAACATAAGTGATATCCGAAGCCCAAGCCTGGTTTAATCCTGTGATCTTCGTGCTCTTTAGAAGGTTCGGATATACAGGTAGGCCGTGACTGGAATCGGTTGTCACCGGCTTGAATTTCTTCTTGAGGCACAGCAGGTTATCCTGTCGCATCAGTCTCAGCACGTGCTTGTGGTTAACTGCATAGCCTCGACTCTGGAGTTCTGCCGCGATCCTTCTATAGCCATAACCAGGAAATTCCAGCGCAATCTCTTGAATCTGGTTCTTCAGATCCATATTTTCGCTATTCGCAGATGGGTTTAGTTCCAGTTGTTTCAACCATTTGTAGTAGCCGCTGCGACTTACTTCGAGTGCCAGGCAGGAGTGAGATATTGGCAACTGAAGGCCATCTGAATGAGCATCCTGGATAATCATATAGCATCCCTTAGCGTCGGCTTCTGTCTCTCCTCTCGGACCTTCTTCTGGGTCATGGCGAAGGCTTTTTTTAAAAGTTCATTCTCAGCATGGGCTTGGCCAAGCAGTCTCTCCAATTCTGCAATCCTAGCTTGGTCTTTGTACTTGTTTCCATTTCCACTGAATGCTTTTTCGGGATCGGCAGCTAATTCATCCTTCCACCGGCAAGGTAGACTCGGATGGATGCCATGTTCACGGGCGACCTGAGCAAGAGGCTTACCCGCCTCAAGTTCGGCTATTACTGATATCTTGAATTCTCGGTCGTAGCGTCGCCTCGTTTTCTTCATGTACTTCCCTCCTTGAGTTAGCGTTGCTTAACTTATTGTCCACTCGGAGGGGTTCACTCCATTTCATCATCTTTGGGCGCAGTTCTTAAGCGAATAGAGCTAGGTGCAGATAATTTAGGAAGCGGTTTAGTCAACTCGACCCTAGCACTTCTCGATGTAAGCAGTAAAGATATTATGAGTACATATATGGCCCTGGAGATCATGAATGCCATAGGAGTGATAGGCTATCCCATTGCAATGCCTTCTTTGTATATCGAGAAAATCTCAAGCTTCTTGAAACAATGCACCGTCAAAAATGGATATGTGGCTAATCCCACCGCTAGCTCTGTGACTCTTGAAAGCACTTATGCAGGCCATCAGATAGCGCGGCATCTGAGAATTCCTGATCCTTTGGGTATCACAAATTTTATAGACGCTCTTCAGAATGTAAATGGTGGTTTCAAGAGATCGCCGTTTGGCGGAATATCCACCCTGGAATCTTGTTATATGGCTGTTAGTACTGCCTCTGATTCTCTGAGGTTGCATTAGGTTGAAGGACAAGGTAGTCTGAATTCCCTTCCTAACTAAGAACTTCTTTTTATCTGGACGCCTCTTGTGACCAAGAACCTTGTCCTCTCGATTCTCTCAGGATCTTTTCAGGTAGGAGGCATAAGGTGCATGTTAGAATAATTAGTTACACGTATCATATTATACAACCTGCAAAGCCTACTATAAGAAGGCAGCACATTTTATAAATACCTTTTTGACCTCGTAAGGTCTAGGGTTGCGCGCCGGATTTTGTAGCATATCCTGATTTTTGCTGATATCGTTTTTTCGATAGCTGGCAATTGTCGAAAAAGCATTTCAATCTATAAGAATGGTCAGTTTGCCAGAAGCATTTTTGGCCTTGTTGGGTATGGCCGAAAAACAAAAGATGAACGCTGCAAGTTATACGTACCAGATTACCTTAATGATATTTCATCTCAGGGTTGTTAGGTTCGTCCTTCTGCCAGAGGGTGGGCTCAGTGGAAGTGCCTTGTCTCATCCCTAGGAGGTCAATACGTTTTTCTGTACTGTTTACATTTAAGATCTAATAGTCATATTATGGTATTCAATGGGGTGCACAGATGGTTAACGTCCTACAGAGCAAACGAGAAAGCTCTCGCTTCCAGATCCTGGTGGAGATAGCAGCCCATCAGCCCAATCTGCGCCAGAAAGAGGTGGCAGAGCACCTGGGTGTGACGACACAGGCCATATCTGATTATGTCAGGGAACTGGTGGCAGACGGTCTGGTTACAACGGATGGCCGCACACGCTACAGCGTTACCAAAGAAGGAGTTGAGTTGCTTCTTGAAGGTGCTGCTGAGCTAAAACGATATGCTAGGATGATCATGGAGGAGGTAATCGAGCATGTCTCGGTATGGACGGCTCTGGCGGAAATTGATCTGGTCGAAGGCGAACGTGTTTCTCTGGAGATGCGTGGGGGGCTACTCTATGCTAATAAAAAAGAGGGCATAGAAGCCACTGGCGTAACCATTTCCAACGCACCTGCAGGCGAAGACATAGGAATTTCGGATCTCAAGGGCCTGATCAGCCTAGACAAGGGAAAGATCGTGGTGTGTAAAGTTCCGCGAGTTCAGGCAGGTGGGTCTCGAAATATCAAGAGCGAACTGCTGAAAAGCAAAATCTCAGAAGGCAAAATGGTCTGCGCCCTCGGGATTGAAGCTTTAGTGGCCCTGAGAAAAATGGACAGGAATCCAGATGCAATGTTCGGAGCCAAGGAGGCAGTTGTGGAGGCAGCCCATCACGGCATAAGCTCGGTGATCGTCAGTGTAGATGAGCAGATTCCAAACCTTCTTGACCGCCTGGAGTCAGAAGGATTGAAGTATGAGCTGGTCGACCTGGCCCTAGTTTAAGGTTCTAGTCTAGCTAGACTGTTTAAGATACGGTTTTTTCTATGAAATTGCAGAAATTGCCGGTGCCCTTCGTAGGGAGATCAAGGCAAGGGCCTCGTCAAGATAAGAGACAAGCCCCTTGCCTCTAGGTTTTGAATGGACGCATGGAACGATCTATTCCATTGCACTTTACTTTAATCAAATAGATTTTACTTATACTTTTCGGTAATTTTCGGTAATACTACTATCTCAGTAGTCTTCAGATGTTCACTATGCGAGAGAGTCAAAAGCAAAGTCAGCCACTTTGATGATCAGGGTTCATAAAAATTGATCGCAACTTAGCGCATTGTCGAGATCCTCTCTCTTCACAGGCTTGCAAATATAATCGTCCATTCCCGCTTGAATACACCTCTCTCGATCGCCTTCTTGGTTACAGCTAGTGACCGCAATAATCTTGGTGCTTCTATCATGCCATTGCTGGCGGATGACTCTGGTTGTCTCCAGACCATCCATCTCCGGCATCTGTATGTCCATCAGAATCACGTCGTAAG
>CAZPUO010000282.1:0-3193 GCA_964589745.1 uncultured Methanotrichaceae archaeon | reverse complement strand
AGAAGGTCACTTGAAACCATGTGAGCTGGATCTCATAATACACCCCGTTTATACTACCTCAATGACCGGAGAAGAAGGTCACTTGAAGCTATGTAAGCCAACGGTATTTCCCTCGGTGTCCATAATCATCGCTATCCAGCCAACTTCGCCCATACTGGATTTGGGGGCAACGATCTTTCCGCCAGCCTTCTCCACTCTTCCCATGACCTCATCGATTATTCCATCGCAGTTCAGGTAAACGCGAGTGCCATTTGCACAGGGCTCATTTCCCAATCCAGGAGGCATCAAATCTCCGCCCACCCCGTTCATTCCATCCATGGGAAAGAAACCAAGCTTTTGTCCCATGAAGGTATCAACACGAATATCTTTGCCGAGAATGTCTGAGTAAAACTTGACTGCACGATCAAAATTCTCAGTAGGAATGTCAAACCAGGTTATTGCGTCTCTCATAAATAATAGTAATATCTCTAAATGAATATCAATTTTTCCATTTTTAAAAGAAGTCCTGCCTATAAACCAGAAGGTGCAACAACAAGGTGCAACAACAAATGAAATTAAAAAGCGTTCGGATTCATCTCTGTGAAGCTGCTCAAGAATTTGCAGATATGACGGAGCAAATAATTGGGAGGGAGGCAAATCCTATACATATCCGACTTGTATCCTCGCAATTCAGCGCACTTTTACAGGATATCCCGTTTATTTCTTTGCAGCTCTGGCAGACTTTCTCCAGACATCATCGTAGTTGTCCAGCGACTCGATCTGGGCATGGATGTCGATGCGGTGCTGGACCTCGGCGGCGCGCAATTTCATCTCCATGGAGAGCCGCAGCATCTCCCGGCTCTCCTCCCTGATCCTTTCAGCCTCCTGCCAGAGGGTCTCCGCCAGCTCGGCATTGGTGGGACGAGTCTCCACCGACTCCAAACGCAGCTCTTCCTCCTTTAGGAGCGCCGCATCGTACTCCTCCCGCAAGCGCTTAGATTCTGTCTGGAGCTCCTCCACCTCACGGCTCATGTCCTCCGTGCTTCTTTCTACCAGATCCTTCTCCGAGAACATCTTATGCCTCCAGCATCTTCAGGAATATTTGGTGAAACCGCATGTCGCCGGTGAGCTCGGGATGGAAGGCCAAGGCCAGGAGCCTCTTCTGGCGTGCCGCTACCACGGCTTCACCAACGCGCGCGAGCACCTGAACGTCTTCGCCCGCATCAACGATGGCTGGAGCGCGAATGAAGACCGCCCGATAGGGCAAATCAAAGCCCTCTACCTTTAGATCGGCCTCGAAGGACTCCCTCTGCGGTCCGAATGCATTTCGGCCAATCTTGATGTCCATAAGCCCCAGCGGCTTGACCTTT
Organism: uncultured Methanotrichaceae archaeon; assembly: GCA_964589745.1. Lineage (GTDB taxonomy): Archaea > Halobacteriota > Methanosarcinia > Methanotrichales > Methanotrichaceae > Methanothrix. Next base: position 1,844 of record CAZPUO010000282.1, on the reverse strand, counting down.
GAGAAGCCATCGATCTCCCTGGAGACAAGCACCAGCCCGGCACAGGTAGCCAGGATGGGCACCCCTGACCATGCAGCTCTCGTCAACTCCTCGGTCATCCCGGAGCTCTCCAGCTGGCGGAAGATAGTGGTGCTCTCTCCGCCAGGCAGCACCAGCCCATCGCACTGCGCAATCTGGCCGGGCTTTCTGACCTCCAGCACCTCACCTCTTCCCTGTAATGCTTTCTGCATGGCCTGGACATGCTCTGAGACGTCCCCCTGAAGGGCGATGACACCTATGCGTAGCACTTACCAGCCTCTCGTCTGCAGAGCTTCGGCCTCCGGTATCGTAGCCGCTTCTAGCCCTTTCATGGCCGCTCCAAGACCTTTGGATACTCTGGCCAAAAGCTCCGGGTCATCGTAATGATGGACAGCTTCTACAATGGCCGTGGCCATGGCCGCAGGATTCTCGGACTTGAAGATGCCTGAGCCCACGAAGACGCCGTCGGCACCAAGCTGCATCATAAGGGCAGCATCTGCTGGAGTGGCCACACCGCCAGCAGCGAAGTTGACCACCGGAAGCCTCTGCATCCGGGCGCAATCCACGACCAGATCCAAGTCAGCCTCGAATTCGCGTGCTGCTTTCATAAGCTGCAGATCATCCATTCCCTTCAGGCTCCTGATCTGGCCTTGAATCATCCTCATGTGCAATACTGCCTGGCTCACGTCTCCTGTCCCTGCCTCGCCCTTGGTCCTGATCATGGCCGCACCTTCCTTGATGCGACGGCAGGCCTCTCCCAGGTTGCGTGCACCGCAGACGAAAGGAATGGTGAACTTTGTCTTTTCGATGTGGAATTCATCAGCCGGGGTGAGCACCTCCGACTCATCAACCATATCCACTCCCAGAGCCTCCAAGATCTGGGCCTCGACAAAGTGGCCGATCCTGGCCTTGGCCATGACGGGGATAGTCACAGCTTCGATGATCGATTCGATGACTTCGGGATCGGCCATCCTGGCCACGCCGCCCATTTTCCTGATGTCCGCAGGCACGGCATGCAGGGCCATTACGGCGACAGCCCCTGCCTCCTCCGCGATAACTGCTTGTTCAGGGGTGGTGACGTCCATGATGACGCCGCCTTTCTGCATCTTTGCGAAACCGCGCTTGAGCAGTTCCGTACCAAATCGAAGATTTTCCAGCTCCATGAATTGCCCCAAACGTTCTTAAGTGCGTGGCTAATGCGGCGGAAATAAATAAACTTTGCCCCGGCGCAAGGCGATCTTATTTGGAAAATTTATGAAAAAGAACAAAGAGGCGGCGCTCAGCCGCCCGATTTATGGCATGTAGTTCTCATAGATGTAGATATCCTTGTCGCCGTTCCGGTCGTCTGTCCAGACTATCCTTCCCGTCCTTATGCGCGGCTCAGTCTGGTTCCCTTCGTCGGTGCAGATGGCCTTCTCCTTCTTCACATTCTGATCCCAGACATAGATGTCCCAGTCGCCTTTGCGCTTGTCCTGCCATACGATGACTCCATTCTCCACATCGGGATTGGTCTGATCAGCCAAGTCCCTGGTTATCTGCGTCACCTGGCTGGTGTTCAGGTCATAGGCGTAGATGTCCCAGTTGCCGTTTCTGTTATCCTGCCAGACGATGGTGTTGCCGTCAGTGGCTGGATTCATCTGATCGCTTGGATCGGCAATCAATGCCATTGCCTTTTGGCCTTGCTTCCAAAGCCAGATGTCCCAGCTCCCCTTCTTGTTATCCTGGAAGACCACGATATCCTTGCCTGCACGCTGGTGAATGCCGCTGGGCGGATAGTCCTGTGTCTTCTCTTTTTCGAAGAGAGGCCTTACATAGACCATCCAGCC
>CAZPUO010000281.1:0-3197 GCA_964589745.1 uncultured Methanotrichaceae archaeon | reverse complement strand
CGGGCTGTATCCCGCCTTTGAAAAGGCGGGGATTAGCCCTGATTTCGGCCTAAAACACCTGGGTTGATCTTGAGTGGAGGTATCGAACATGAAACATGTTAGGTTACTGATGGCATTGTTGGCTGTTGGTATTCTTATGATCCCGGCCTTTTCAATGCCAGACTCTGGAAACGCATTGAGAGATGGAAACCAAGAGATAGATTCCCAGTGTCAGAAGCCTGTCATGGATGACGCAAGATGGGGCCAGCAGCCGTGTAATTGTCAGAATTTCGTGCAGGGACAGGATGGAAAGGAGTTTGGCCCCAGGTCCATTATGGATGACAAAGGACAAGACACGGGATGCGATAATCCTGTAATGGCACAGGCCCAGCGGCCGTGCGATTGCCAAAATCCCGTAGTGGGAAATGATGGAAAGGAGTTTGGTCCAAAGTCTATGATGGATGGCAAATGCGATATGGCCATGATGAGACATGATGGAAAAGAATCTGGTTCAAGGCCCTTGACTGACGGGAAATGCGGGAAAGCCATCATGGAACATGGCGAAAAGGATTTCGGTCCAAAGTCCATGATGGAAGGCATAAGGCATAATCAGAGCTGTCAGTGTCAGAAGCCAAATATACAAGACGAGGAGGCAAGGTAAATCGAACTCGATCGACCTTAGAACCATTGGACCGGTCAGGATCATCTCTTCCTGACCTTTCCATCTTTGAGAAGGTAGCATTCCATAAATGAAAGAAATTTAACTGCGATTAGAATTTAGATGAAAACTGAGAGGTTGCAGGACCCTTGAGAATGGACTTAGATTTATATTCATGAGATCCTAAACAGAACCTTTTTAGAGGCTTATAATCTAAACGGAACGTTCCCTTAAGGATTTTCTTGCCGCTCATGCAACAAGATCCACCGTTCGTTCGGTTCAGTTTTTATATATCGTTCCACTCACGGTAAGCCCTATCAGGTTCTCAGGGGCCTGATGATTCTCAGGAGTTGGATTTATGAAAGCCATCAGAGAGTACATAAAACATAAGCCGTGTCTGAGAGGCCAGATCCTTGATCGCGGAGAGCTGAAGCGTTTGGCTCATGCCTGTGGCCTGAGCCCCCAGGAAGCCAGATCGGAGTTGAAGAAGTTGGGATTCATTTTGACCAAGAACAACCATGGCTTGACGATCTGGAGGATGCAAGGTGAGAATCATTTGGGCACAATATCGGAGTTTTGAGGCTAATCAGATGTCGATTACAGAATTGGATGCAAAGGGCAGAGTATCGCTTCCTTTGGGCATAAGATATAAGCTGGACCTGAACGAAGGGGATAAGCTGGCCGTAGACCAACTAGGGGATGGAACCATAATCCTAAAGAAGCTGGTCAACAGATGGTGCTTTAAGACGGCCAAATGAGAGAAAGACGAATAATCAGAAGGCAGTTGTTAGACCTTACTTGATAAATGCAAATCAAATGTTCCATCCACATAACCGCAGCATAGGTGATTTGAGACTCACCCGCCCGGATCTTGAGACATTCCCTGGCAGTATTTGGACTCTGTTAACCAGCTCTTTGAGATCGAAATTTGCGAAATGGGTCCATATATAGTGCATTGCTAGAATCAGAAAGAAGGTGAATAAAATCTCAAGTTTGATAGAGCTGAAGGACATCCATAAGACATACTGCATCGGTGACAGCGAGTTTGCCGTGCTGAAGGGCATAAATCTGGAGATAGAGGCGGGCGAGTTCATAGCGCTCATGGGCCCTTCCGGCAGTGGCAAATCCACGCTCATGAACATCGTGGGCTGTCTGGACCGGCCGTCGAGCGGCAGGTTCGTGCTGCTGGATCAGGACATCAGCCAGACCTCCGACGATGAACTGGCCCGTATCAGGCGCGAGGAGTTGGGGTTCATATTCCAGACCTTCAACCTTATCGGCCGAATTTCCGTACTGAAGAACGTCGAGACGCCCATGATGCTCGCCTGTATTCCACGCGATGAGCGCAAAGCTCGGGCCCTGAAGCTGCTTGATGCAGTGAATATTGCACATAGGGTTGATTTCAGCCCACTCCGCCTTTCTGGTGGAGAGCGTCAGCGGGTGGCCATAGCCCGGGCCTTAGCCAACGACCCAAAGATCATAATTGCCGATGAGCCTACAGGGAACCTTGACCTTAAAAACAGCAAGGAAGTTATGAACATCCTCACCAAATTGAACCATGAGGGACGGACCATTATCATGGTCACCCATAATCCTGAGATAACGGAGAACTGCAGTCGCGTCATAAGGCTCAGAGACGGACGCATTCTGGAGAGCGCATCATGAAAAGATACCTTCAAATTTTCTTCTTGCTTCTGCTGATAACGGGCTTTGTGGCAGCTTACGAGTATCATATGCCCGTGAACATCAATCCTGTGACCACACCAGCCGTGCTCATGCCAGGCGACGAGGCTATTTTAGCCATCGAGCTGGAAAACGGAGCGGCATCATACGGAGTTGGCAAAGATGCCGGTGCTGGAAGCACTGCTCAGAGCTCCCTCTTATCGACACCCATCAACAGGACATTCCTAAAGGGCACGGAGGACATCAAGGTCATCAGTGACGATTATCACGACCTGGGCATGATCGGCCCAGACGATAAGGTCACCGTCTATTACAAGATCAGAGCCTCCAAGAATATATCAAGCGGCACCTATCTCCTCGATTTTGGGGTGGTGGGTGGATATGATATGATCACCATCAACCGTGAGATTCCCGTTAAAGTGGATTCTGCTGCTGTGAGCATGGCCCGCGCCGAGGCCGCCACCAAGCCAAGCATCAATCTGAATGTCGCCAATCCCCGGGAAGATACGCTCAATGCCGTGACCATCGTGCCCGCGGCAAAAGGAATCCGGTTCTCGCCCGACGAGTATTACATCGGCACCATGGACCCCGATGAGGTCTTCACCATCAGCTTTGCCATCGACTCCGACAATCCCGCCAAACCCCTCAAGGGGGCAGAGAACCTCAGCTTCGTGGCAAAGTTCAAGAACGGCGATACTTGGCACGAGTCCGCGGCTTACGTCGCCAGCTACATCCCACTCAAAGATAACACGAAGCAAAACAGCTACCTGCTGCCCCTGGCGGGCCTGGTCGTGATCCTGATCGCAGCAGGCGCATACCTGTATCGCAGAAGAAAGAATGCGAATAATTCGAAGAATGGGTCCAGGTCGGCTTGAAG
>CAZPUO010000280.1:0-3202 GCA_964589745.1 uncultured Methanotrichaceae archaeon | reverse complement strand
ATGCCACTTATGTTTGCACCGATTACATTCCAGGACTGGCAACTCCATACCAATAGGTAATTACCTGTGGGTTGATATATCTTTTGGTCGGGAAGCGTACGGCATTTATCCCGCCCCTGAAGGAGGAGGGTCTCCTGCCTGCTTTTCTATAATATTTGGTGGTTATTGGTGGCTCTTTGGCAAGATTCAGCTAGACCATGGTGATCGACTAAACTAACCAAGCGAGAAGATCAATTGAGAAGATCAATCGGGATAATCAATCGAGATTATCAATCGGAATGGGAAATCGGAATGGGAAATCGGAATGGGAAATCGGAATGAGTAATCGGGATGATCAACCTGAAGTGGTCTTGGGGGCAAGAGGATCGTTTTTTTGGTGATTCAGGTCGTGAAATATCTTCGCCGCCTGATCTGCAGCGATGCAGCCTTCAGCACATTTACCGCAGCGATTGCATTTCTTTTCATCGATAATAAAAGTCTCCTTCACGGCAATCGCTCCCCTTGGACAGCTCTTCTCGCAAATCTTGCAGCGGGTGCACATCTGCACACGCAAAATGGTTTCGCAGGATTTTGCCAGCAGCTCCTCGGCCTCTTTCCTGGGAGCGACGATCAGGAGGTTGCCGTTAGCAAACACGGTGACTCTCCCTGTCCCGGTCTTGATCACGGCCGCTCCGAGATCTTCGGAGTATTTCACCTCTCCGAGCAGGCTCAGGGCCCCGGCCACTGCGGGAAATGCATGATTTTGAGGCACTGAAAGGGTTGCTTCGATGGAGTAATCAAGACCGCATGGAGATCTTCCCCGCACGACCTGCAGAGCGGTCTCCCGCATCTCCATAGACTTGATCTTTAGATCGATATGGTTAGCTTTCGCCAGCTCCAGCATCTTGGGGGGATGCCTCTTCCAGCGCCAAAAACCCCAGTCTACGTATCTATTCTCCAGCTTATTCTCCTTTGCCCAGGCGTTAAGGCATGAATTCCATTGTGCATGGAGCTTGGGATGCGAATCTTTCAGGCTGGCGAACTCAGACTGCAGGGATGAGGGGCACAACCAGCAGCCGATGCGCTCGAAGTCCTGCTCGTAGAGGGGATTTTGATCCAGCTTATTCTGGCGAATGTAAAGCATGACCTCCAGCGCCCTCCAGTCCCGGATTGGGGAGAGTGTGGTTTGGCTGGGAACGTAGGGATTGCGCTCCACGGCCTTGATCTGAGAGCGATTGAAGGACTCGTAGATGCGCCGCCCCTCAATGGTCACGCATCCCCTGGGATAGCGCTTTTGGATGAAAGAGGCCATCGGCCCCAGCTTATTGGTCTTGCAGCACCAGCGAAAGTCCTTGGCAGGCGGGCCGAAGCTCTCCACCTGCTCAAAAAAGCTGTTCTCGCCCTTGATCTCCTGCAGCTTCAGCTTATGCCCTGCGCAGAACTCTCTCACATATTTCACTGTCTCAGGAAATTCGAGCCCGGTATTAATGAAAAGCACATCAACCTGTGGCTTGACCTTCCGGCAGAGGCAGAGCGAGGCCAGGCTGTCTTTGCCACCGCTGAAAGAGACATTCACGGGCAGCCTGGTCCTCGAAAGATAATCCTTCAGCTCTCGCAGAGCCGCCTTCTCCAGGCCTTTCAGATGATCCTGGTTGGCCAAGACAGCCTCCTCCAGAGTCGGCAGGCAGCCGCTCAGATGAAAATCTTCTCGGGTCACATCTTTGACCCGAATGGATCTTGATCCGTCTTCTCTCCACCTGACCACGCCCACGCCTGCGAATTTTCCTATCTTGAGGATTACGTTATCTCCTTGCACCAGGTCATCAGGCAGGCTTTCTATCTGCTCTTGGCGAAGCCATTTTCCTTTGATGTGGCCTTTCAGCAGCCAGTCATGACAGACCACGACGCCCCTCTTTGCGTTTTCAGTCAATAAAGCCGCGCCAGCCGGTTCCAGATCGAGCCTGTGGACTCTCGTGGTTATGTCAAACCAGAGGGTTGCGATGTGGTGTCCGTCCAGTATTACCTGATCCCTGCGATCGATGCCCGCGATTTTGTTGAGAAGAATTATCCTGTCCTTCAGGAAATCCGCATAGCCCCAGTTTCGAGAAAAGAGCGATTTCAGCAGCTCTCTTCCAGCGGCAGAGCAAAGGCGGACATCAGCCGGAGGGGAAAGTCGAATCTGCCTACCAGTGCTTTTGCAGGAAGAACACCTTTCGGATAAAAGGGGAAGATTGCAGTTCTGGCACCAGAAGAGCTCGCTCTTGCCAGGTGAAAAGGTTCTGCTTATGCCTTGCATGGATCCCGGTAAATCTAAAGGTACGAGTATTAATCACTTTGTATCAGCGAAAGTATATGTCAGCAAAATCCATATCCGCGAAAATCCTGGTATGCAAATGTGATACTTATCAAAGAACTGTATTCGAAATGATCCGTATTGCAGAGCCCCTTCAAGATGCTCTCCGGGCTCGTCAGGGCAGATTTCATATCAATCAGAAGCTTTCATGATAATGCTTGAACGCATTAAAAAGAGGTCCGCGCGAATGACCTCACAGAACAAGCTATTTTTCTTTGTAAAAATACGAGAGGCATATCCCAGGACACTGCACCTTTGCACTATCGAAAGAGTTAAATATCAAGAGCATCACATACTAATTATTAATATAATGTAGAACAAAACCACCACCTCTAAAAAACGGCTCAGGGTCTGATCCCATCAGAGCGTTTCCTCTCCCTGAGCCGTATCTATCTCATTCATCTATTATTAATAGCTCTATTCATATCAATGATCGAGAAAATGAGTTAATAAGATATATGAAAATGCGGCCTAAAATCAGAGTTTATCAGGAACTTCATTAAAATATGGATAAAAAGAGATTGAAAAAGATCATCAGCCTATTTTCCCCACCCCTGCCGCCTTAATAATGAGGCCATTCCGGTGTATTGATATTTGTGTACCAAAAAGTGCCATACCAGGCATCGACGCCCAGGTGTCTCCCTTCCCATGGTGCGCTTTGTTCTTCGGTTTCGCTTCTCACGTCAGATTCATATCGCTCATCATGGCGGCAGCATTTGTGACAGAACCTGTGTTCTTCGGGTGGAGCTATCGTGGTATTGTAAGCGTCGCTCCCGACTAGCTCCAGCTCTATCGGTCCCAAACCCGAAGTGATGACCTTTGTGTTATCGGCACTGCTTCCGACAATGTCCACGACCACCGATCCTGCAC
>CAZPUO010000279.1:0-3217 GCA_964589745.1 uncultured Methanotrichaceae archaeon | reverse complement strand
GAGAGGCACATGGAGATCAGCCTGACTGAGCTCATAGCCCGGCAGAACCTGGTGCTGGGCGAGCTTAATGAGAAACAGCAGCATGGGGTGACCTCACAGCCCATTGCCGCAAATATAAAGCAGGCCGGGGATCGGCTGGACGATTTGGTCGAGAGGCAGGAAAGACGCAGAGAAGAGCTGCAGCGGGAACGGCAGCTCAGCATCTCCGAGGTGAAGAATCATGGTAGAGCTTGGGTGTTGCCCCATCCGGAGAGAAATACTCCTAGCGTAGCGCCTATGGTCGAGGACGAGGAGATAGAAAAGATAGCTGTCCGGGCGGTAATGGCTTATGAGGAGGCAAGAGGCTGGGTGGTAAATAGCGTAGAACTCGAAGATAGAGGATATGATCTAAAATCATGGAAGCCTCATTCTGATGACCCCCAGATCTCGGCGGAATTTAGATTCATTGAGGTAAAAGGCAGGGCGGGTGTTGGAGCTATCGCTTTGACTGCTAATGAGTATAGGACGGCGGAGAGGCTCAAAGAGGACTACTGGCTGTATGTGGTATTTAACTGTGCCACCAGTCCGGAAATTCATCTCATCCAGAACCCGGCTGTGCTGGGCTGGGAGCCGCTGGTGAAGATCGAGCACTATCATGTGGGAGCAAATGAGATTCTGGGAGCTGCCAAATGATTGACGAAAACCGTTTGATGGAGTTGATCCGTAATGGCGAGTCCTTGGATAGGGAGTTCAAATCTGATCGCCGTGTGATCAGTGACAGGGAGATCTACGAGGAGGTGGTAGCTTTTGCGAACACCTCCGGAGGAGTTCTGCTTATCGGTGTTGAGGACGACGGGAAGATAACCGGCGCAAAGCCTAGACATGGCAAGACAATCGATTCGCTGAGGTTGCAGTCCGCAATATTCAACAATACGGTGCCTAATATCAATACGCGCGTTTCGCTTGTTAACATTGAATCTAATGTCGTGCTCGCCATCGAGGTCGATCAGTATCCTGAACCATGTGCTACCTCTGAGGGCAAGTCCCTTCATAGAACAGTCAAGGCAGATGGCAAGCCTCAGAGTGTTCCCTTTTATCCCAGGGATCAGAGATCTCGTCGTGTCGATCTTGGGCTTCTAGATTTTTCTGCCCAAATGATAGAGGGCACCTCTTTCGAGAGCCTGGATCCTCTGGAATTTGAGCGGCTCAGACAGACTATTGTGCGATTGCGTGGCGATCGAAGCCTTCTGGATCTATCGGACGAAGATGTGGCAAAAGCCTTGAGGCTTGTGGAGACCGTTGATGATCGGCTGATTCCTAATTTTGCAGGGCTTCTGGTCCTTGGCAAAGAAGAAATGCTTCGCAACGTTCTGCCCACCCACGAGGTATACTTTCAGGTCTTTGATGATCAGGGGAACGTGCGGGCGAATGATGGCTTCCGGGGTCCTTTGCTGAAGGTGCTGGAGGAATTGGAAGCAAGATTCAAAGCTAGGAATGAAGAGGACGAAGTATCGGTAGGCTTTTTTCGTGTGCCGATACCCGACTACTCACTTGAAGGATTCAGAGAGGCCGTCAACAATGCAGTATTGCATCGTGACTACACCAGACTAGGAGCGGTCTATGTTCAATGGCATCACGATCACATATTGATCACCAATCCTGGAGGATTTCTGCCGGGGATAACCGTAGAAAACATTCTCGTTCACGAGCCCAAGCCACGCAATCTATTGCTGGCAGAGACATTCAAGAGGATCGGTCTCGTCGAGCAAACCGGCAAAGGTGTTGATAAGATTTTTATGGGTCAGTTGAGGTATGGTCGGCCTCCACCAGATTACAGCAGGAGTGACTCGGAAGGCGTCCGGGTTGTTCTTCTTGGCGGCAAAGCCTCTCAGCATTTCGCTGCTTTCGTTTACGAACAGGATCGAAAGGGTCATCGTCTGGATCTGGACGAGCTGATGGTACTCAACACGCTCTTCTTTGATCGCCGGATTAACTCGGAAATGGCTGCAAAGCTGATCCAGAAAGGTCCAATAGCAGCTAGACGGGTTTTAGAGCAGCTTTGCGAGAAAGGACTGTTGGTGGCCAAAGGTGAGACAAAAGGGAGGGTGTATCACCTCAGTGCAGAGTTATACAGAAAGCTGGGCCAGTCAGATGGGTATGTCAGAGCACATGGGATTGATCGCATCAGGGAGGAAGGGCTCATAATGGAGTTTTTGGCAGCTCATGAGAAGGTCACTCGCAAAGATGTGGAAAGCCTTCTAGGCATCTCTAAAAGTCAAGCTCGGCGACGATTGGAGAAGATGATTGCGGCTGGCAAGGTCAAAGCAGAGGGGAGCCATCCCAGGGGAACCTATTATGTTCGAGCGAATTAACGCGGCTAATTTACTGAGGGAATCTTATCGATCTTTTAGCTCAATTTTTGCGTCATGGCTCGATTCATTTGCGTCATGTCTTAAAAATGGAACGATCTTAACTCGTATAGCAGTGATGCTTGCCGAATTCGCGGGAGTCTCCCCATGAACACCTACTCCAAACGCCTCATCGAGGTCGATCTGCCCATCAAAGAGATCAGCAAACATGCTCGCCGGGAGAAGTCCATAAGGCACGGGCACATCTCCACGCTGCATATCTGGTGGGCCAGGCGGCCTTTAGCAGCCTGTCGAGCGGTGGTATGTGCCGCTCTGTGGCCTGATCCCGGTCAGGAAAATTGTCCTCTCAAATTCAGGGAAGATGCCCTCCCCATCATGAGAAATTTCCTCCAGGAGCGTTACCCACTGGAGCATGCAGATCGAGAAGATTACAGGAACATGAACGACCCACTTGTTCTTCGCAAGGCTCTCTTGGGCTTCATCGCCGATTTTGCCAACTGGGATAATTCTACAGACGAGAGGTACCTAAAGACCGCTCGTGCCCTGACAGAGTCAGCCCACGAAGCCCTGGGAGGCGTGCCCGGCACCAACCCGCTGGTAGTGGATCCGTTCGCAGGTGGTGGCTCGATTCCGCTGGAAGCTTTGCGGGTGGGCGCTGATGCCTTCGCCAGCGATCTGAATCCTGTGGCAGTGCTGCTCAACAAAGTCGTCCTTGAGTACATACCGAAGTATGGCCAAAAACTGGCCGATGAAGTCCGCAAATGGGGCGAGTGGATCAAGATCGAGGCCGAGAAGGAGCTGGGCCAGTTCTACCCGAAGGATGCAGATGGTGCTATGCCTATTGCCTATCTATGGGCGAGGACCATCAC
>CAZPUO010000278.1:0-3257 GCA_964589745.1 uncultured Methanotrichaceae archaeon | reverse complement strand
ACGGGCTGTATCCCGCCTTTGAAAAGGCGGGGATTAGCCCTGTAACGATCCTAAAAAAGGCTCATCATCGGGTAGTTCTTATCTGCGTCGTATTGCAGCCTGGCACGCACGACCGCTCCCTCGAAATTTATCTCCACCTCGGCGGTGATCATGCGTCCTTCCAGCTCAATGTATCCGAAAGCATTCTCTTTTAGCATCTGCCGGTTTATGCTGACCGCGACCTTTTGGACATAAGGCTGCAGTGAGATGCTCTTCTGGATGGCCTGCTCCAAGGATCTCGCCGTCCTCACGCTCACAGGCGCCCCCACGAACTGATGGTAGAGTGCCCCCAGCTTGATGCCGGCCTCGAAGGCGGCTATTTCCCTTTTCGTCTGAATGAAATCACCACCGGACTCGCCAGGTATATCATAATAACAGCCATCAACAGGAGGGCTGCATAAAGCATATCGTTTCCCTGCCAGATGAGAAATCCCGTCCCGAGCAAGACCAAGCCCAGGAGGGAGACGGCCCTCAAATCCCTTATCTTGGGATAAGAGAAGCTGCTCACCATGAGCAGGGCAAGAAGCAGCATGAGCGGGAAGGTTAGGATTTGCCTTTCAAGCAAAACGCTGGCTGAGAGCGCTATGCCCGCGGCGGGTATGGGAAGGCCCTCGAAGAACTGATCGTTCTTGCTGGAGGTGTTGAATCTGGCCAGCCTCAAAGTTCCGCAGAGCAGATAAAAGAATCCCGCTAGCAGGACCTGGGGGGACGGATCGAAGGTCTGGAGGACAAGGAACGCCGGCGCTGCGCCGAAGGAAACAAGGTCTGCCAGGGAATCCAGGGAGGCTCCCAAGGGGCTTGAACCCACTCTTCTGGCCAGAAATCCATCAAGACCATCGGCCATGGCTGCAAGGAGAATGAAAATTACCGCAGCCTGAGGCGCGCTCTGATTCATTCGGCCTGCTGTCAGGAGAGCCGAGAATCCAAGGGCGGCGTTCAAAAGCGTGAAGAGGTCCGGCAGTCTTATAACCCGGATGATATTCATGGGAGCTTCACCGCAATTACAGTCTCCCCGGCCCGGACTTTGTCGCCCATGTTAACCCGAATCTCATAGCCCTCAGGCATGGTCACTTCCACGCGTGAGCCAAAGCGGATCATGCCGATTCTTTCTCCCCGAGCCACCCTATCACCGGGACGAACATAACATACGATCTCCCTCACCAGGGTTCCAGTTATCTGGCGTAGCTCCACCTCTCCATCAGGGGTCTCAAGAGTTATCCGATTCTGCTGGTTTTTGCTCGCCTGGACCAGAAAGGCCGGAAAGTGGCCGCCCTTTATGTATTCTGTCTTGCGGACCACTCCATCTAGCGGAGCGCGGTTTACATGCACATCGGACGGACCCATGAAAATGGCAAATCCCCTTTTGGAGGCCTGGATTATTCTGCCATCGGCTGGCGAGATCATACCCTCGCCCCGAGGCAAACGATCAGGATCGCGGTGAAAGAAGAGCATGAAGATTGAGCCGACCAGAGCCACCGCAGAGATATACCAGCTTCCTACTATGGCCAGGGCTGCCGTCAGGAAAATAGGAAGCGAGATCCAGGCGGTGGAGTTCCGGGCCAGCTTCATGCAACATCCCTTCCGGGATGCCTGATCTCTGTCGCCAACTCATCGATGATCGACAAGAGCTCCGGCAAGATCAGGAATACAAAGTACGATATGGCCAGAATGGCTATGGTCGAGCCTGCTTTGGCAATCACATTATGGGCGATATTGAAGCTGTCGCTCCCAAACCAATTCCAGCCGTAGGCCATGAGCACAAAGCCGTTTCTCACAATGTTCAAACCATAAACGGCGATGGTGGAGAACGCCAGGGCGGTCAGCTTGCGACCGAAGGGCACCTGCAAAGACAGGATGACTCCGGCAAATAGAGCGATGCTTTCGATGGCCGTACAGGCTAGGATGATCTCCACCGATCGGCCGTTCAAAGCCATTGTGTTCCAGCTCTCCATGATCACAGGCACGGAGAAGAATTGAAGCGTCTCTGCAGTGATCAGAGCCGTAAATTCTATCAGTGCGGTCCGGAGAGGCTCAACCTCGGCGAAGGGAAAGTAGACGATTCCACAGACTGCGGCTGCGTAGCTCGCCCAGGCGCAAGCCTGAGATGAAAACCCCCTGCGAAGGACGATCCAGGACATGTAAAAGCTCAAAAGCGCTGCGGCCAAAGCAAGAGCTGCATTGAAATAGTCTTCCGAGGCCAAATAATGGCCCGGCTGGCCTAGCCAGAAAAACCCAAAGAGGACCCAGCCAGGAACAGCTATGAGGCTCTTCTTCGTTTGGGCCGACACCAGGAGAAGGAACAGGCTAATCCAGAGCAAATAGGGAACCAGCCAGTCCATCATCATACACCATAAAAGGACCACAGGTTTATTTAGCATTATCTACCTAACTCCGATTCATCGTGATTTTGGGGCAGTCTTTGGGGAAAGACCAAACCACAAGGTAAGGTTGATCATGGATCAAAAAAAATTGATGCTCATTTGCGCTACAAGTCTGATTCTTGCGGCATGGGCCCTGGCAGCAGCCGCTGAGCCATTGCCAGCCGCACAGGCTGGCCAGAAGATAGATCCCATGCTAGCAGAGAAGTTGAAGGGCGGAGACAGTGGGAAGATACCTGTGATTGTAATGCTAAAAAACAAGGCCGATCCAGGGTTGATGGGTCTTGATGTGAAATACAGGTACCGGCTCATCCATGGCCTGGCTGGAGAGGCTACTCCGAGTTCCATCGAAGAAATTGCGAAGAACGATGCCGTACAAGGCGTTTATCTTGATGGTTCGGCCCAAATATCCGCTCCCGAGAATGGCTCATCCGGTGGCGAGTACCTCTCGCCTTCCCGAAACATCCAGGCGGATAAGCTCTGGGAGAAGGGAATTGATGGCAAAGGGGTAACCGTAGCGGTAATCGACTCTGGAATTGACAAGAACCATCCAGACCTGATCGGCAAAGTGATAGGGGAGAAGAACTTCGTGGCCGATGAGATCTCCGCAGATGATCTCCTGGGCCACGGGACCATGGTGGCAGGCATCATCGCCGGCTCTGGTGCAGCCTCAAACGGAAAGTACAAGGGAGTAGCACCTGGAGCGAGCCTTCTCAACGTCAAAGTCATCGACAGCAAAGGAGACGGCAAAGTCTCGGATATCATCGCTGGAATTGAGTGGGCCATTTACAATGGCGCCGACGTCTTGAGCCTCAGCCTGGGAGGCATAAATCTGGGCGA
>CAZPUO010000277.1:0-3259 GCA_964589745.1 uncultured Methanotrichaceae archaeon | reverse complement strand
AACAGGCAGGTGGTTAGAACGGAGAACTTATGGGCGCCCTGGAGGATCGATTATATTCTGGGCAAAAAGCCTCCAGGCTGCATATTCTGTGACAAGCCTCGGGAGGACAGGGATGAAGAGAACCTGATTCTTTACCGGGGAAAATACAATTTCATCATCCTGAACGCCTTTCCCTACAACAACGGCCATCTGATGGTTGTGCCCTACCGACACACAGCCGTCCTTTCTGGCTGGCAGCCGGAGGAGCAGCGGGAGATGATGGAGCTGGCCAACTTGAGCGTGGAGCTTCTCACGAAGCTGATGCGGCCGGATGGGTTCAACCTGGGCGTAAACATGGGGCTTGTGGCAGGGGCTGGGGTGGCGGATCACATTCATCTGCACATCGTGCCGCGCTGGAACGGTGACACCAACTTCATGCCTGTGCTCTCGGACACGAGGGTAATCTCTGAGCACCTACGGGCGACTTATGGGAAGCTGAAGGAAGCGCTCATTGAGGTGCAAAAAACCTAATAGATCATTTTCTAATTTCAAAAGCTGCAGACCCAGAAGCTTTAATCTCCCAATGATTAATATCATTATTGAATGTTTTAGTTAACCTTTTATCGAAGAAGAATCATAAGCTAAAAACAGGAGAACCACCTATGAGATATCAAATAATAGTGCTAACATTGGCACTTTTGATTATCCCCGTACTGTCCCAACCGACTAATGTGGGGGGAACCTATGGGGAGTCCTGGATTACAAATAACGGAAACAAAAACGTAGTGCCAACAGAGGCAGGACTTTGGAACTGGGGCAACATTCCTAAAGGACAAATGCTCTCAAACGGCCATTTGACACAGGCGGGACCAGGATATTTGATCTATCCAAACCTTCCAACCGAGGGAGTAACACCCATCGTAGTGAACGCCACAGCACCTGCGGGTCTGGCAAGCTTGAATGCGACCCAACTCAATAATCCATACCTCACCGAAGACCCATGGTATATAGCTCAATCAACAGAGCAGCCAGTGCTGTTCCGGAACCTTCCCTACTAGCTAGTCAGGCAGTGATTCTGGAACTCTGGCCCAAATTTCAGGCATCGCCAGGCCGAGGTCGATGGTTGCCTCATTAACTGGCCTGCATTTTAATTTTTGCTGCAAACAACAAGCTTCCACCTGGACGATTCCCTCCCGGATACGGCAGATTTCGACTGGCTGATCATCATGGGAGGCCCTATGAACATCTACGAGCAAGACATTTACCCCTGGCTGGCCAGGGAGAAGGGGTTTATACGCAGCGCTATCGCTGAAGGCAAGATCATTTTGGGAATCTGCTTGGGCGCTCAGCTCATGGCTGATGTCATGGGCGGCAAGGTGCAGAGGAACGAGCATCGGGAGATCGGCTGGTTTCAGGTCCAGCTCACGGCTGAGGCAAGAGCCTCCCGAATTTTCAGGGTTCTGCCAGAAAATTTCGTGGCTTTTCATTGGCATGGCGATACCTTTGATAATCCTCCAAAAGCCGTGCGCATGGCCGAAAGTCTAGCCTGCAAAAACCAGGCCTTCGAGCTGGGAAAGGCCGTGGGGCTGCAGTTCCACCTGGAGTCATCTCCTGATAGCATAGACCATCTCATCCAAAACTGCGCCGACGAGCTGACGGATGGGTCGTACGTGCAGAAGCCAAAAGGGTTGCTGGCCCAACGGGACCGCTTCCCGGAGATCCTCAGCCTGATGGAGATCTTCCTGGAAAACATGGAGCAAGTGCTTGGCAGTAGGTCATATTTCTCTTTAAAGGACAATTGATAATTATAATAGTATTCAGCGCCAATCTCTACAGATAGTTATTTACGTGAATATTTGTATTTATAAGCGATGATCTTCCAGATCCTGGACGCCAACTACGCCTACGATTCTCATAGAAATCCGCTGGTGCAACTCTTCGGCTCCACCCCGGAGGGAAAAAGCGTCAAGTGCCGCGTAGCCGGCTTTCGACCCTACTTCTACGCAGGGCTGGATGATGGAATGCTGGAAGAGGCGACTGGAACCCTGAAAGCTATGGGCCTGGAGGTGGAGGAGATCGAACGGTTCGAGCCTATTGGCTTTCAATTGTCCCCCAAAAAGATGCTCAAGATCATCACTCAAGATCCCAAGGAGGTACGCAGCCTCAGGGAGCGGGTGCGAGAAATTCCGGGCATCAAGGCCGTCTATGAGACGGATATTCTCTTCCGCAACAGGTTTCTAATCGATCGGGATCTGGGCGGCATGGCCTGGGCCGAGGCATCGATTCCGGAATGGGCTGGCGGTCAGGAACCTCCTCTCATAAAAGTGGATTCCCTGCATCCGGTACACCGCGAGTCCAACGCACCTCTGCGATTTATGAGCTTCGATATCGAGTGCCTGCCCAATCGAGGGGAGATGCCCAGAGCGGATGTGTCACCGGTCATTCTCATCAGCATGGCCTTCGAGCCGGAGTATCGCGGTCAAAAAGACCTGGTGCTGGTGGGCAAGAAGCTGGACTGCCCCAGGCCGGATGTGCAGGCCTGCCCGAACGAGCACGATCTTCTCTCCCAGTTCGCCTCCATCCTGCGTGATTTCGATCCTGACATCGTGGCAGGCTACAACTCCAATGAGTTCGATTTTCCCTATCTAACGGAGAGAGCGAAGCAGCTGGGCGCCGATCTGCGGGTCGGCCGGGAGGGCAGCTCCCTGTACTTACGAAAGATCGTAAACAGGACCGACGTCTCCATCACCGGCCGGGTAGTAGTGGATCTGCTGCCCATCATACGCTCCTCCTTCAGCCTGAAGCAGTACACCCTGAGAAATGCTGCAGCAGAGCTGCTGAAGATGGATAAGTATGAAGTGGACCCCAAAGAGATCGAAATTCTCTGGACCGAAGGCGGAGAGGGTCTCATTCGATTCATAAGCTATGCCCGGCGGGATGCCGTGCTGGCCTTGCATCTCCTGCTGGACCTGCGGCTTGTGGACAAGTACATCGCCCTCTCCCAGGCCAGCGGCTCCCTGCTGCAGGACATTGTCAACGGAGGACAGTCAGGGATGGTAGAGAACCTGCTGCTGCGCCGATTCCGGAAGCGAGGCCGCGTAGTGCCTCCCAAGCCGAATGCGGATGTCTCGGAGGAGCGCTACGTGGAGAATGAGGATCTGAAGGGCGGTGCCGTCCTATCTCCTGAGAAGGGCCTGGTGGAGGACGTGGTCATTCTGGACTACAAATCTCTTTATCCTACTATTATGATGGCCCACAACCTCTGCTACTCCACGGTGGT
>CAZPUO010000276.1:0-3274 GCA_964589745.1 uncultured Methanotrichaceae archaeon | reverse complement strand
TGATCGGCCTGGGATGGCCTTTGACCTTATCGAAGACCGTGTTCACCACCACGCTGTGCGTCTCGTAGGCCAGCGGCCTTTCCACAATGTAGCGCGCCATCTCGTCCCTTTCAATGCCCATCTTCAGCCCGTCTGGACAAACGACATTCCACTTGGACAAAAGCGAGTGAAAGACCGCCTCCCGGTGCGGGAACATCTCGTAGACCTTGCTGTTTCGGTACTGGATGCAGGTTGCAGATTTGAACTCGAAGTCGATGCAGGGTTCCTTGAGATCTCCCGCAGATTTGACAAGATCCTCGAAGCTGGACGTGGAGCTGGAAACCTCCTCTACCCGCAGTTCTCCTTTCTCCAGAAGCAGGTTGCGTTCTTTCAGAATCAAAGGCTGGATGATTGACCGGAAGATCTCGACCTCTTTTGGGTCCGTGATACCGATCCTCAGCTCGTATTTCTGCGCAGGATCGACAGTCTTGTGTTTTGGCCACTCTCTGCGACCGAACTTGCCACTCAGTGGGCCCATGGATATCGAGCTGATGGGCGAGTCGTGCGTGTGTTTGCTGACATTCTCATCCGCCTCCCGCATGACGCCTAAGATTGCTGAGTAAAGTTGGTAGCCCTCACTGAACGGGATCTCAAATACCTCTTTTGGCCGCACCATCAGAATGATCTTTTGAGGCATTTTATGGAGCATTACATTTCATTACATTTAAACCTGTCTATAATTGCAATAGTTGCATTATTCTGCAAATTTAGATCCTCAAATCCTATTTTTTGCAACAAAAAAACATTTATGCATTAAATCTGCAATATGGGGGTGATGAAGACCTACATTTCGCTCTCAGGCTTTGATACTTCTCAGGTTGTCTCCTTGATCGTGAAATACGGCATAGAGGGAGGCGACAGAATCATCCTCATCCGGCCTGAAGAAGAAAAGGACATGCGAGGCGAGTCCACAGTCCAGGCCATCAAGGACCTCTCTCGACAAATCGATAGCTCCATAAATATTCAGATCCATCGCGTCAATCACCGGGATTTCGAAGGGATGGTTGTATCACTCAAGGATTTGTTGAAAAACGCGGACGGTTTGGTTATAGCTAATCTCTCCGGTGGGCCGCGCGAACTCTTCCTTGCTTTCACAATTGCTTGCCTTTCTGAATCCAAAAAAATTTTTAAGACTACCAACTTCAGCGATATTGAAAGAAGCCTGAATGAGATCACGCTGCCAAATATTACTGCCGTCCTTGACGAAAAGCTCAAAAAGATTCTGAAGGAGGTCAATGAGAATCAGCCTACTACTATTACTGAAGTCGCTCAAAGGCTACGTGTTTCTGAGAGCACGGTATCTAGGCAGGTCGGAAAGCTTGTCGATCTCCAGGCTTTGGATCTTGCCCAGAGAGGAAAGACGAAAGAGGTTCGCATAACCCTGACCGGAAAGATACTTCTTTAATCGAGGAAACACAAAATTATAAACCTGCGAAAGCGAGATACAAAAGAGCGTTCTCAAGCCTCTTGGAAAGCTGGATCTGGCTGACGATGAAGAGGTGGAATCGAAATAATAGAATCAAATGCAGATAAGATCGTCGCCTGTTGGAGGATATCGACACAAATCTATCGATCTCCAGCGCAGCCCTAGATCTTTGGCGAAAAAGCTCAATTTGACTGATAGCAAGATTACCGAAGACTCTTGCGGCGGCATCAAGAATGATCAAAGAAAAATGATTTTACCGGCAAATGGAAAGTCGTTGAGACCATGGATCTGGTAGATGATTATCTCAGCTTGACGCCAGATCCTCATCTCCTGATAACGATGAACAGCAAATGCGAGGTAACAGGCGGCTATCAGTTCGGTGCCCAGGATGGCTTCATAGATGGCCGATTCGAGCAGGATACAGAGAATCTTCGGCTGGTCTTCTCCTTTGAAGGCTCAGACGAGATGGACCGGTCAATGGCTTTGGTACGGCAAGCCTTGAGTCTCCTGACGCTCTACTTTTGCAGATGCATTACCACATGGGCGATACTTATAGCTTCAAATGCAAACGCTAATCTTCGCTGGATCTTCTATTTCCTCTAGCCCCCTGTCGCTGCCATTTCGATAGCCTATAAATACTTACGATACTAAACCCATAGGTAATTCGAATATCATAAACATCAAGTTCAAAGGAGAGTCACGAAATGGGTTTCTTAGATCGCATGAGCACTGTGGTGCAGGCGAAGATGAATAAGATGATGGATAAGATCGAGGACCCCAGGGAGACCCTGGACCTGTCCTACGAAAAGCAGCTCCAGCTCCTGCAGAACGTCAAAAGGGGCGTGGCAGAGGTCACCACCTCCAAGAAGAGGATTGAGCTGCAAAAAGCCAAGCTGCAGATGAGCATCGACAAGCTCGACTCCCAGGCCAAGGAGGCGCTCTCAGCCAACCGGGAAGATCTGGCACGAAAAGCTTTAGAGAACAAGGCTGCCCTGCAGGCGCAGGCTGCTTCATTAGACCAGCAGATCGCCGACCTGAATGACCAGCAGCAAAAGCTCATGGCAGCCGAGAGCCGGCTTTCCACTAAGGTGGAGTCCTTCCGCACCAAGAAGGAGACCATCAAGGCCCAGTACTCGGCCGCGGAGGCGCAGGTCAAGGTCACCGAATCCGTCACCGGGATAAGCGAGGAGATGGCAGACGTGGGCATGGCCGTACAGAGGGCAGAGGAGAAGACGGAGAACATGAAGGCCCGCTCTGCGGCACTGGACGAGCTGCTGGAGTCGGGAACTCTGACTGATCTCTCCGGAGGCGACGAGATCGAGAAGGAGCTGGCCAAGGTCAAGTCCCAGAGCACTGTTGACGATGAGCTGGCCAAGATGAAGGCGGAGATGAAAAAATGATCATCAGGATTTTGGGCGAGGGGCAGTTCCGGCTGGACGACAAGCTGCTCGGCGAGCTGAACACGATCGACAACCGCATTGTCGATCATGTGCAGAGAGGCGATGAGAAGGGCTTTCGCAGGGACCTGGATCAGCTGATCTCCACCATCAAGGAGCAGGGCGAGCCCGTCGATCCTGTGGATATCGTCCCATCCGGCATCATTGTGCCTCCTGAGGATATGTCCTTCGAGGAAGCCAGGCAGGTGTTCTGCGGCCCCGGCCTGATCGAAGACTGAGGCGATCAATAATTCTGTATTAAAATTTTTTATTTATTATTACTTATTTATTTTTAAGTGAATACCCCGCAGCTTGCTGGGGGGATGAGCATGAAAACCGACTTAAGGGTCGTTGCATATTCGGTGTATGGTTA
>CAZPUO010000275.1:0-3284 GCA_964589745.1 uncultured Methanotrichaceae archaeon | reverse complement strand
GTCGTCGCTGCGCCGATAGAAGGCATCGCTCGCGTTTCCTTGGGAAAGAACGACGACGGAACAGACTACCTCAAGGTCTACTATGCCGGTCCTATCCGCTCTGCGGGCGGCACGGCCCAGGCCCTGTCCGTTCTCGTGGCCGATTACGTACGCCGAAGAGTCGGCATCGCTCCCTGGAAGCCCAGGCCGGAGGAGGTGGAGCGCTACGTGGAAGAGATCGGCCTTTACAAGCGCCTGGCTGGCCTGCAGTACTCGCCCTCAGACGACGAAATCAGAACCATCGTGAAGAACTGCCCCATCTGCATCGAGGGAGAGCCCACCGAGGAAGAAGAGGTCTCAGGCTTTCGCGATCTTGCCAGGATCGAGACCAACCGCGTACGCGGAGGCATAGCCCTGGTCTCGGCTGAGGGCATCGCTCTAAAACGGCCAAAGCTCAAGAAGCACGTCTCGAAGCTGAAGATAGAAGGATGGGAGTGGCTGGATAGCCTGGCCGGCGAAAAGAAAGAGGGCGGCGACACCAGCCCCAAGTTCCTGCGCGACCTCATCGCCGGAAGACCGGTCTTCTCCCATCCCTCCCGGCCGGGTGGATTCCGGCTGCGCTACGGACGGGCCAGAAATACCGGCCTGGCTGCCGCAGGAATTAATCCCGCCAGCATGCTCCTCTTGGGAGGGTTCATGGCCCCTGGAACTCAGATCAAAGTGGAGCAGCCAGGCAAGGCCGCAGCCGTTGCCCCTGTCAGCTCCATCGAGGGTCCGACGGTGAGGCTCCTGAACGGAGACGTGGTTCGCTTTGATTCGCCCGAGGAAGTTCTGGAATGGATGCCCGCGAGCTGCAAGGACCCAAGATCCATAAGCATCGCCCTGAAAGCCCATGTCTCCAATATCCTGGATCTTGGGGAGATTCTCATCAGCTACGGTGAGTTTCTTGAGAACAACAGGCCTCTGGCTCCGGCATCCTACACCTTCGAGTGGTGGGCTGGGGAGCTGACGAAGGCAGGAGGCGATCCAGCGGGGCTGGAAAAGATAAGCGGTGAAGAAGCCATTGCCCTTTCCAAGAAATATGGCATTCCCCTTCATCCGGCCCACACTTATCTCTGGCACGATCTGACAAAAGAGGAGTTCGAGAAGCTCGCCTCAATCACATCTGCAGAGGGCAGTCTGGCGTCTGGAAAGCTCCTCCTTCCTTTGTCGGCCAAAGAGACTCTCGAGACGCTTCTGGTGCTACACAGAGTGCGCGAAGAAAAGATAATCATCGAGGACTACCTGCCCCTTTTGCTCTGCCTGGGAGTAGAGCCTGACGGCGACCACCTCAAGAAGTCCTGGGATGTGATGGAAGGCTCGCCCCTGGAATCAGCCACCAAGCTTTCTGGAATCGCCATCCGAGCCAGGGCCCCCACCCGCATAGGAGCCAGGATGGGCAGGCCCGAGAAATCGGATAAAAGATTGATGCGCCCTCCACCGCACGTTCTTTTCCCCACGGGCGAAGGAGGAGGCAAGTCCAGGTCGGTCCAGGAAGCGGCTAAACACTCAGTGGGAAATGTCACAGGAATCATCAATGTTGAGATCGAGCGACGGATCTGCAGAGACTGCGGCCGGGAAGGCTTCGCCTTTCGCTGTGAGTGTGGCGGCTTCACAGATAAAAAGAGAGTCTGCCCCAAATGCAACATCCCCTCCCAGGATAAATGCCCCAAGTGCGGAGAGGAGACGACCGCCGCCGCCAAGATGCAGATCGACATGAAGAAGCTCTATCATCAGGCGCTGGAGCACCTGGAAGAAAGAGAACCTGAAAACCTGAAGGGTGTCATGGGCCTATCCTCTCGAGACAAAACCCCAGAGCCGCTGGAGAAGGGCATCCTTCGCGCCAAGCATGGAGTCAACATCTTCAAGGACGGCACGGTCAGATACGACCTCACCGACCTTCCGCTGACTCATTTCCGGCCTGACGAGATCGGCACCAGCCTGGAGAAGCTGTTGAAGCTGGGCTATACGGAGGACATGAACGCTGCACCCCTGAAGATGCAGGATCAGGTCTGCGAGCTGAGGGTTCAGGACGTCGTCCTGGCCAAAGACGCCGGAGATTACCTTCTCAAAGTTGCAGCATTCGTGGACGACCTTCTGGTCAAGTTTTACGGTCTGGAGCCCTATTACAAAGCAAATTCTCCCGAGGATCTGATTGGCACACTGATGGTCGGCCTGGCTCCTCACACCTCTGCGGGAGTGCTCTGCCGCCTCATCGGCTACAGCCCGGCTTCAGCTGGATTCGGCCATCCCTTTTTCCATGCCGCCAAGCGCCGCAACTGCGATGGAGACGAGGACTGCGTGATGCTGCTCATGGATGCGCTGCTGAACTTCTCCATGTCCTACCTGCCTGAGAAGCGGGGCGGAAAGATGGACGCATGTCTGGTCATGACCACTCTGCTAAATCCAGCGGAGGTGGACAAAGAAGCCCATAACCTGGACCTGACAGCGGTCTATCCGCTGGAGTTTTATGAGGCTACTCTGAAGGCAGCAAACCCCAAGGATCTGGAGGCCAGGTTCGACCTGGTCTCGAAGAGACTGGGCACCGATGCGCAGTACGAGGGCTTCAAGTTCAGCCATGACACTTTAGACATCGCCGCCGGTCCAAAGAACAGCGCCTACAAAACTCTAGAGACTATGATCGATAAGATGGATGCCCAGCTGGAGTTAGCGCGCATGATCAGGGCTGTGGACGAGAAGGACGTGGCCGAGCGAGTTATAAACTCTCACTTTTTGCCAGACCTGATAGGCAACCTGCATGCCTTCTCCAAGCAGAAGGTGAGATGCGTAAAGTGCGGTGCCAAGTTCAGGCGGCCGCCTCTCAAGGAGACCTGCCCCAAATGCGGCGGCAGGCTGATCCTCACCGTGCACGAGGGGAGCGTCCGCAAATACCTGGAGGTTTCCATGAAAGTGGCAGAGGAGTACGGGATTAGCAGCTATACCCGCCAGAGGCTGGATCTGCTAAAGATCGAGATCAACTCCATCTTCAAGAACGACAAGGCCAAACAGACGGGGCTGGCGGACTTCATGTAAGCGCCCTCTCATAATCATCATTTTCAGAAAATCATCTCATTCGGGACTATCTAATCAAGAAAGGTCTAGTGGGAACAATCTAACCTGGCACCGTCTCGTTGTTATCTGCAAAGCATCGTATTAGCTTTCAAAGCATTATATTATCTTCAAAGCATCGATATCTATAATTTTAAATATCAATGCATATTAGATTACACCAGTCTTGAGGAGAGATGACTTATGAATAACAGGCC
>CAZPUO010000274.1:0-3305 GCA_964589745.1 uncultured Methanotrichaceae archaeon | reverse complement strand
ATAATCCTAGGCAACGTATTTATGGAAACACGAAGATAATGAAATACGTGAGAAAGAAAACATCAATCTTCTTAGTCACCACTTTAGCCGCTCTACTTTGTATTGCTATCGCTGGTTCGACCCAGGATGTTCCTGAAGGCGCTGCCACGGCTGCTGAGCCAGTCGATATGGCCTTCCTTCTCCTCCAAGTCCAATCAGATTTGCAGGGAAGCTTAGCGGATATGGAATTTGATGTTGCAAATGCATCTCAAGATCTTTCGGGCACAGGATTGGAGGGAGCAAGAGCCCAAAAAATCCTTAGCAAGCTGTTAGAATCCAACTCGAACCTCGTCGAGGCGGTGACGTTTAGCAAAGATGGGAAGATCCTGTCGGCCGAATGCAAAGGATGTGAAGGTGGCGTGGGAGCTGACATCAGCAGCCAGGTGCATATCGCCCATGTTATAAAGGCCAAAACCCCGGCGCTCAGTGGAGAATTCTTGACTGTGGAAGGGTATAATGGCACAGCCCTGGCGTTTCCGGTTTTTTCCCGAGAGGGCGAATTCCTGGGAGGCATCAGCGCAATATTTGAACCCGATAAGTTAATGCGTGCTCTTGTCGTCTCCAGGCTGAGTGGGACTAACTACAGCATCTTTGTCATGCAGACCGATGGCTTAATAGTCTATTCCAGCGATGCAGACCAAATAGGAAATAACCTCTTGGAAGACCCTCTTTACAAACCGTTCCCCAGCCTACTGACCCTGGTAAAAAAAATGGTGGATAAGAGATCAGGATACGGGAATTATGACTTCCAGGTCACCAAGAGCAATAAGACGATTGTGACCAAGGAGCTATACTGGACCACTGCGGGACTTTACGACAGGGAGTTGAGGCTGGCGGTATACAGGATAATAAATTGAGGCCTGGGCAACTATTTTTTGAATATCCTCAACTGCTATCAGCTATCTCACTCGAATCCTTTTTCGATAGATTTAAGCACGTAGTACTTTGATAGCATCAAATATGAATCTAAAATTGATAACCATGGCAATTTCTATGGCATTGCTTTCAGGTATAGCAGCCTCTGAAGTCCCACAATGGGTGCAGCCTGGTGTTTCTGCGACATACCATTTTATCTCGGGAGGGTGGGCCAACGGCGCTCCCGTGCCGAATAACGCAGCTGAAATCTACTTAACCCATCAGGTTAATCAGGTGACTAGAGAGGAAACCACAGGAACTGTCTCACTCTATAATCCTCTCACAGGTCAGACCCAGACTCAAGAGGTCAACTGTCAAGATGGAGCGCCTGCCTGTCTCGGCAGGTTCTGGCTGGACACAAATAATCCCACTGGATCCTTCAAAGGCGATCACGGCGAGACTTTTCATTTGATGGGCCAGTCAGTCTACAACACTGCTGGCAGGAACTGGGATGCTACCACGATGGTCTACCAGAACCCTGATAGCGGCGTAACCTTTTCCGTGGTTTATGATACAAAGTCGGGCATGATCCTGTCCTATAACCTTGATTACCCAAATGAGAAGATCTATTCGACCTTGCAGCAGACGAATGCGGAGGTTTAATGGAACTTGTAGTGTCCCGTTATTCTTTTACTGCGAGAGCGTTGGTGGACGCTTCTCCTCCACATCCCTAACTCACATCCCTAACTTGCATCCTAGGAATATCGGATCGGAAAATCTGAATCACTTTTTTGAAAGTATCACCAAGTTCGATCAAGCTTGGGCAAGCGGAATTGATATGTGCTCAGCAGATTTGTCAGCTCTTTCATTTTATAGGCGTAGTGAGGTAACCATCTGGTCAAAAAACACACGTCTCATGGCTCTAACACTTGTGTTTATGCTTTGTCAGTAATAATCCTCAACACCTTACCAGATCCGGGCTTATTGCTGCTCCGCTATGCCGAAATTCGGGTCAAGAGGATTACGATGTGTAATCCCCTATGACCGCGGCCTTCACGGTGGGTTTGGCCGATGATCCAACCTGCACTATTTTGCGATTCTGCAGCGCCCTGACCGACTCCAGAGCAAGATTGGCTTCGTTCGTGCGGTTGAGAGCCAAGAGCACCTGGCTTTCTCCTTTCAGGGCGTTGACATTCTGAGGCTCTAATCCTAATACGGCATCGTAAGCGTTCAGTGAATCCTGGTACCTACCCAAGAAGTAAAGCGCATTGCCCATATTGAGCCAACCGTCTGGGAGGTATGGATTGAGCTTAACCGCTTCAGCATACGAAGCTGCCGCCTGATCATAGGAACCGGCCAGGTAGAATCCGTCGCCTTCGTTCAGCCAGTACTCAGCGGTGTTATTACCTGCTGGTCGGCTGGCTATGGGTATTTGATTGTAATACGGCGCCTGATAGTAATTAGACGCTTGATAGTAATTCGGCACTTGAGAGTAATACGGCACGCTGTAGTAATAAGGCTGGAACCCCCAATAATAACAATCACCGTAAAGGAAGTCAAATGCCTCTCTCATCCATATATGCTGCTGTTCTCTTTCTGACAAAGTATGATAATCGTCCCATCCGCAATAATCGCACGTTCCAAAGCTTGTCACCAAGGCTGGTTCCAGGATCGTCCAGGCCAAGGCGGCGATCAGCAATAATGACACCCTCCTAGGTCTACTCACGGCTAACCCTCCTAACATCGGTCCTCTGCTCCTGCTTCCTTACTATATCCAGGGTACAGTATATGGATTGTGGTGGAGTATTTAAGGTGCATTGATTAGGAAATAGATACATTGATTTTATTGTAGTGCATTGCAGCATGCTGTGAGGTATTCAAATAAATAGAAAGCCGGATATGCGGATAATTTTGCACGTTGATCTGGATTCCTTCTTTCCATCCGTGGAAGTTCGAGCGCATCCGGAATTAAAGGATTTGCCTGTGGTAGTTGGAGCCGATCCAAAAGAAGGCAAGGGAAGAGGAGTTGTTAGCAGCGCCTCTTATGAAGCCAGAAAATATGGGGTAAGGTCTGCCATACCTATTTCCAGGGCCTGGAAGCTTTGCCCACAATGCATTTATCTACGACCCCATTTCGATCTTTACCTCAAGGCATCTAGCGCCATAATGAAAATCCTGAAAAGCCATGCCGATAAATTCGAACAAGCGGGCATAGATGAAGCTTTTCTCGACATCTCAAATCGCGTAAAGGATTTTGAAGACGCGATGGGGTTCGCAAAAAAATTAATGGAGGAGATTTTGGACAAGGAAGGTCTGACCTGCTCCATAGGTGTGGCACCAAATAAGATGGTAGCCAAGATCGCATCCGATTACAGGAAACCCTATGGGTTGACTGCAGTAAAAGAAGAAGA
>CAZPUO010000273.1:0-3343 GCA_964589745.1 uncultured Methanotrichaceae archaeon | reverse complement strand
ACTCATGGACGAGCTGATGAACTACGTCAGCCGTTTCCGCAAATTAGGGCTATCAGATCAGCTCTACAACTTCATCCATAACCTCTCGATAGTGGCCAGTGGCATGTCCAATGTGGTCGTGGCCATATCCATCCCCACTTCCGTGCTGGAAATGGCCTCCGCCCCCGAAGACCAGATGGACTTCGACCGCTACAAGAAAGTCCTGGACCGGGTAGGCAAGCCGGTCATACTCTCCTCAGATGCCGACATATCAGAGATCATCAGACGAAGGCTGTTCGAATGGGAAAAGCTGAGCCCTGACGGCCATGTGATACTGGACCAGGATGCTATCAAGACCTGTCGTGCCTATGCCGACTGGACACGAGAGCATAAACTCCAGATCCCTGCCTGGTTCGATGTCGATCATGCCGAAGAGGCCTTTAAGGCCACCTACCCCTTCCATCCCCTGACCATCTCGGTCTTCAAGAGAAAGTGGCAGTCTCTGCCCAGATTCCAGCGCACTCGCGGCGTGCTGCGTCTGCTAGCCCTGTGGGCCTCCAAGGCCTTCCGGGACGGTTGGTCCGGTGCCCACCGAGATCCACTTATCGGCCTTGGAACTGCACCATTGGAGGATAGGGACTTTCGAGCCGCTGTCCTGGAGCAACTTGGCGAGCAGCTTCTTGAGGTGCCCATAACCACTGACATAATCGGCACTCCCGAATCTCATGCCATGAGGATGGACAGCCTGGCTGGCGAGACCATCAAGAACGCTCGACTGCACCGCAAGGTTGCGACCGCTATTTTCTTCGAGTCCAATGGAGGCATGACTCGAAGTGAAGAGGCCACATTGCCCGAGGTGCGTTTGGCCGTGGCCCAGCCTGATCTGGATATAGGCAACGTGGAAACGGTCATGGAGAGCCTCAAGAAATCCTGTTACTACATCAATGAACGGGGCACCAAGTTCGGCATACGTCCAGGCATCAACAAGATCTTCGCCGACAGTCGTGCCGGCGTCCATGATCCAGACGTAGACGAGAAAGCACGTCAGGCTATCCAGGAAGTGTTCAATAAGAGCAAGCAGCTTCGGCCGGTGCCATTCCCTGAGAAGAGCAACGAGATACCAGACCAGCCGGTGCTCACTTTGGCCGTTCTATCTCCTGAACACAACCTGCGAGACTCTTCAACCATGACGCTGGTGGAGGAGATGACCCGCGAGCACGGCAGCTCGGCACGATTCTACAAGAGCGCTCTCATCTGGGCTATAGCAGATGGCTCCTCGACGCTCAAGTCCAAGGCCCGAGATTTGCTGGCCTGGGACAATATCCAGGAGGAAGAGAGCGGGCTGCAGCTCGACGATGCCCAGAAGAGCCAGGTGCGAGAGAACGTCAGGACTGCCGGCCGGGAGATACACGAGGCGGTCTGGTGGAGCTACAAGAACTTGGCATTGCTGGACAAAGACAACCGCATCATGCTCATGGACCTGGGCAAGATTAACTCCAGCGTAGCTGACTCCCTGACGGGACTGTATATCAGCCACCTGCGACAGAAGGATCTGCTTGTGGATCGGGTCAGCCCCAGCTTCCTGGAACGAAACTGGCCTTCTCATAAAGAGTGGCCCACAAAAGCGGTGAGGGACGTGTTCTTTGCATCCCCTATCTTCCCGCGGCTCACCAACCAGGAGGCTGTAAAGGACGTCATATCCAAGGGAGTCTCTGGTGGCACCTTTGCCTATGTGGGCAAGTCCCAGGACGGTGGATACTATCCACTGCACTACGAGCAGCCTCTATCACCCGATGACATAGAGATTACCGATGACATGTTCCTGGTGAAAGATCCCAAATCACCGCCGCCAGAGACCATTATCGTGACGCCTGGACAAGTTCGTATCCTGTCGAGTGAAGAGGTCCGGTTCAGCGCCCAGGCCCTGGATAAGGGAGGCAAGGAAATCGCTGTGGAGAGGCTGGAGTGGAGTTCTACAGGTGGCACGATCGATGCTCAAGGCATCTTCCGGGCTGGCCAGCAGGAAGGCACGTTCAGGGTCACGGCTTCCGCAGGCAAGGTACAAGGCACGGCAACGGTGGATGTGCTAATAGAACCCAAAGATCAGACCTCTCCGCCGGTCCGGCTGGCGATCCATCCTCAGGAGATGAACATGGGCCGAGGAGAGCGCCGAACGTTTACTGTCACGGGGTTCGACCTGCAAGGTAAAGTGGTTCCTTTGAGCAAAGTAGTGTGGGCTGCGGAAGGTGGTTCTATCGATGATCGTGGGTTTTTCCAGGCCGGCCAGGCCGAAGGGTCATTCGAGGTGACTGCCAGCTGCGGCGATCTGAAGGAGATTGCCAAGGTTACTGTCAAAGGTGTCAATGCCCGCTGGATTGGCGAGGTGCCACATCAGAGGTGGTCGCAGTTCTACAACAAGGTTCTCATGAAGCATGTGATGGGCAAGAAGCTCAAGCTCAAGGTAGAGATCGAGCTGGAGGACGTGACTGCCGAGGACGTAGAGCAGATGCGCATATCCCTACAGGAGCTGGGGCTGGACGACGATGTGCAGGCGAGCTAATGCCTAACATACTTTTTTAATCACTCATAGTCCAATAAGCTGAATCACGGAGAGCTTATATGCCAAACCCTGAGCTTTTTAAGAAATACTTTCGCCCTGCATGAAATACGTTTATAAGCTTATTATACCAATTATAAACTAAATAAATGCAATTTAAAGCTGATTAAAAGCTTGATTCGGCTATAAATTGCCTAATCTGCTCCAAATATGCTCGAAAAAATACCATTTAAAAGCTCTGATAAAATATGATTGCAGAGACGCATTATGGTCGGAAATATGGTGAAAATAGCTGAAATTTGCCTAATGATTTCGATAAAAAGAGAAAGGCCGGTGATTATATGGGCGGATCTGGATCAGGAAACTGGTATAGGTTTGATAGCAAGACTGTAGCAGAGCATTGCTGTTCCATCGATGTTCGCCAGCTAAGCCGATGGGGATACCTGAAACCGTGGCTAAGGTATCCTTTAAATTGGAATAACGGAAGCAACATTGTTATTGAGACCAAACCAGGTGCCATTGAGTTATTTTATGGCATATCCCGTAATGAGCAGCCACGTGAAGATGTGCACATCGCAGTTCCTCTGTCTTGGTCATCGTGTAATTATGGCAAAAAACGTCCCTGGTTCATCTGCCCAGGCAAGGGTTGTGGTAGACGAGTAGCAAAGCTATACCTGGTGGACAAATATTTTCTCTGCAGGCATTGCCACAACCTGACTTATTCAAGTCAAAGGCAAGCCAAGGCGTTCAGATTGCTGGATAAGGCTCAAAAAATATGCCGGAGACTTGGTGCCAATAATTGTAATG
>CAZPUO010000272.1:0-3344 GCA_964589745.1 uncultured Methanotrichaceae archaeon | reverse complement strand
TTCCTGGACATGCAGGGCATTGAGATGCTGGAAGGCGATGTGTGGGGCCACAGAAAGGACCTGGATGAGTACTTCACTGTGGACGATGCCACCACGGAGGAGATTCGCGCGCTGGCTGCCAGCGGCACCACCATGGACGATTTGGCCAATCAGATCCAAAAGAAGGCCAGGATCGGCCCGGACCTCATCAAGTATATCGCCAAGACCAAGATAACCGCTTGAGTTTATTCTCTGAGCCGGAGTCTCATCTGGCTCACCCCTCCCTTTTTTTGAGGATTAGATTGATGTTCTGCCCTTACTACCCCAAGTTAACGGAAAGCTGTTTTCTGCAATAATTTCTCTGTCACGATCTTGCCTTTCGATTCAGGAAAGGTTCATCTAATTCGCCGCATTTCCACCTTCCGTGAAGTGTGATGTGCTGGTGGTAGGCGCTTCGCCTGCCGGCCTGATGGCTTCGATATCAGCCGCGCAGGCAGGATCAAGCGTAATGCTGCTGGAAAGGGATCTCGGTCACCTTCACCATGCCGCGAATACGCTCTTCGAAGGCATGGCGGCGCGCTCCAGCACCAAAATCGAAGACTGCTACCTGCAAAAGGAGCTGGAGGGCATGCGCATCCTCGGTCCGGGCGGCGCAGCCGTGACTATACTCGCCAAAGGTTATTTCATTGACCGGCAGAAGTTTGATTATCACTACCTTCGTCTCGCGGAAAGCGCAGGAGTCGTGCTCCTCCGCGGCACGGCACGCAGATCCAAGCTGGACGGCAATCGAAGGACCGTGACCTTTGGAGAAGACGAGGTCGATGCGAGAGTTGTGGTGGACGCCTCGGGAGTGGAGTCTGTTTTGGCGCGGCAGGCCGGCCTTGAGCCGATGCTCCATCCCGAGGATGTCGCCTGGGCTCTAGAGGCAGATGTCGAGCATCCCGGTCTTGGGGAAGAGCTGTTCTTTCAGTACTGGGTTGGCAGCATGGCACCCGGATGGAAGGCCACCTTCTCTCCGGCCGGAGGCGATCGCGCAACTCTAGGCGTCTTTGTGCGCGGTCACGGACCAAACGTCCAACCTTTCTTCCGGGAATTCCTGAGGAGATTCAAAGCTTTCAAGGCTGCACAATACAGAGAAATCGAAGACATCAAGATACTGTCCATGAAGCGGGGGGGTGATCCCATTGCCGTACTTCCCGGCGAGCTGGCCGCGGATTCCCTTCTGGTCACGGGAGGCGCGGCTGGCCAGAGCGGTTTGGTATATGGCATGCGCGCCGGCGCAATTTGCGGCACGGTGGCGGCAAAAGCTGTGGCCGCGGGCGATGTGTCCCGAAAGGCACTGTCCAGATACGAGCAGCTCTGGAACGCGGAGTTTTATTGGGAATATCGCATGGGCAGAGCCTCTCTGCAAACGCTTGCAGGGATGAAGGATGATGAGATTGAGCGACTTTTGCAGGGCCTCTCCGGAACATCGCTCATCTCGCGCGGATCTTTCTTGAAAAAAGCGGCATACTTGGGGGCAAAGGTGGCCGTTATCCGGCCGAGGGCAATGGTCGACGTGATCTGGAACCTGGCAAAGGGTTAGCCTTTTGATCTCGTGCAATGCATCTTTTCAGCCGCATGATTTTTCTCGAAAATCCGCCTTGGAAAAGTCCTTTTAGCTGAAGAGAAAGATGGCCTGATATGATTGAACTGTCGAGCGACCCCTACGTGCTGAAGCCCAGAAATACTCCTCTCACAGAAGCGGATTTCAGGCTGCATCTCAATATAAGCTGGTGTCGCGGCGTCCTCTTCAATGTGGTGGCCATGAAGAACTCCATTGCAGTTGTGGAGTATGACGCCCTACTCTGGTCCGACGATTCCATTATGTTTGTTGAGTACAAGGATTCTGTGGCGGCCTATAAGGATCTCTCTTCTCGCCGGGTACAGCAGATGAACAGCTTCGCCAAGAACATTGCGCGAGGCTTGGGCTACAAGAACTTTACCTTCATAGTGGTGGTGAAGGGTCTGGAGGAGGGAACGAATAAAGGCGGGGTCCAGGTTATGCCACTCTACGAGCTGGGGAGCTTCCAGCCTATCTTTGCCTCATCTATCGCGGAGATGGAGTATCTCAATAAGATGATCGCAAAATATGCCCGCGAGGGCAAGGAAGACGTGGTTTTGGAGCTAGAGAAGCTCAAGAAGATCTTCGAGATGGAGATGGCCTGAGGCGGGACTTTGAAGGGATACGCATCGGCAAACGGCGCCGCCACCATCCTCAACGCGGTTGCCACCTGGAAGGGATCGGCCTTCGGCATAGGCCTCAAGACCACAGCCGAGGTGGAGTTGAACAATTCTGGCTGTGTGAAGGGAGACGTACCGGGCGTTGATACTCGACTAATCAAGCGCTCTGTGGAGCTGGTGCTGGAACGACTTGGCTGCACCTATGGCGCCACTGTACGCACCTGGAGCGAGATACCCGTTGCCAGCGGCCTCAAGAGCAGCAGCACCGCTGCCAATGCCGCGATCCTGGCCGCGCTGGACGCCTTGGATGAGGATATGGACCTCATAGAAGCTGCGAAGATCGGCGTGATCGCGGCACGGGACGTGGGCGTTACCATAACCGGTGCACTGGATGACGCCCTGGCCTCCATGCTCGGCGGAGTGGTGGTAACTGACAACCGCGAGATGAAGCTGCTGAAGAGAGAAGAGCTCTCCTCGGATGTTCTGCTCCTCGTTCCGGACCAAAAGGTGTTTTCCAGAGATACCGACGTCAAGCGCTCCCAGCTTATCGCTCCCCTGGCCGAGGTCGCCTTTGACCTGGCCATGCGCGGCGATTACGAAAGAGCCATGATGCTGAATGGGTTTGCTTACTGCACGGCTCTGGGCCTGCCCACAGAGCCTTTGCTTATGGCTCTTGAAGCCGGAGCCAGAGGCGTGAGCCTCTCCGGCACGGGACCGGCTTATGTCGCCCTCGTAGGCGATGAGCAGCAAAATGCGCTCGAGCTTATGTGGAGCACCTTGGGCGGAAGAGTGATAAGAACGAAAGCAAACAACAGGAGCGCATCCAAGGGCCGAGGGGTTTGATGGAGCTGGCAGACCACCGCAGGGAGATCGAAGAGATCGATGAGAAGATCATAAGCCTCATCGATCAGCGCATTGATGTTTCTAAGAAAATCTTCGAGGTCAAGAGATCGAAGAAAAAACCTATCAGCGATCCTGAACGGGAGAAGCAGGTCTTGAGGAGAGCAGTGGATCTGGCCACGGAGCGGAGCCTGGACGCTGGGGCAATCAGAGATATATTTGAGATTCTAATAAGGATGAGCATCCAAAAACAGCACGAGCTGCAGGGAAAAAATCAGGGATAGCAGGTCTCAAAGACCATC
>CAZPUO010000271.1:0-3356 GCA_964589745.1 uncultured Methanotrichaceae archaeon | reverse complement strand
TCGGTGAGAATCAGGTGAGCAGTTTCATCATTGCCGGATTGGGCGAGGATGACCAATCAATCATAGAAGGGAGTAGACTTTTAGCGGATGTGGGGGTGTATCCCCTCGTTCTCTCCTTGAGGCCGATCCCGGGAAGCGATTTGGAGAACGTGGTGCCACCAGGCTTTGAGAGGATGAAGAGGATATACGAAGAGGTTTCGATGATTATGAAGGAATGCGGGCTTTCTTGGAGACGGAGCAAAGCCGGCTGTGTGAAATGTCGCGCTTGCTCCGCACTGGACATATTTGAGAAATGAGCGGTAATAAATGGGGGATATTTTTTAAAAAACAGTAGATCAGGTATGGGGCTCGATGGGCCATGGAGATGGAAAAACTGGAAAGTTTGAAGCAAAAAATAGCAGCAAAAAGGACTTTATTGATAGCGTTCTCTGGTGGAGTTGACAGTGGTCTCCTTACCAAGGTAGCTTATGATCTGCTTGGTGAAAAAGCCTTTGCAGTAACTTTGGATTCCGAATTACTTCCAAGAAGTGAGTTGATCAGTGCTCAGAAGAGTGCATCACGTATAGGTATCAGGCACATGGTAATCCCATCCCCTGAACTTCTGAATGAGGATTTCGTTAAAAATCCTATAAATCGTTGTTATTATTGTAAAAAGGCATCGGCAAAGACTTTAAAGAGGATAGCATCGGCTAATAGGATAGAATGCATAGCAGACGGCGTCAATCTCTCGGATTACGATGAACACCGCCCAGGGATAAAAGCATGCGATGAAGAGGGGATATGGCATCCCTTTGTTGATGTTGGAATTACTAAATCAGAGATTCGAGGAATATCAAAGGATCTGGGGCTGTCATTCTGGGATAAACCATCTTCTGCCTGCTTATCCTCAAGAATACCATACGGAGAACGGATCTCAGGTGAAAAACTCAAGATGATCGAAGATGCGGAGGAGGTGCTAAAGTCGTTGGGCTTTTCTCAAATCAGGGTAAGAAAGCATGGCGATATTGCACGGATCGAGGTATTACCAAATGAGATGAGAAAGCTCATGCAGCTAAAAGAAAAAATCATTAATGAACTGAAAGAGATGGGATTCACCTATACCACCATGGATCTGGAAGGGTACAGAAGTGGGAGCATGGATGAAAATATACACGAATGAGCATCGTCTAGGATAATAGAATGAATGGAAGATACAGCAGGCAAATATTGCTGAGAGAAATAGGAGAGGAGGGTCAGAAAAGGTTATTGGAGAGTAAAATAGCCATTATCGGGGTTGGCGCGCTTGGATGCGTTGTGGCGAATAATCTTGTTCGGGCTGGAGCTGGGAGAATACTGATTGTGGACAGGGATTTTGTGGAGCTAAACAACTTACAAAGGCAGATGCTCTTCGACGAGGATGACGTAGATCTTCCGAAAGCGGTTGCCGCCGTTGAGAAGCTGAGGAGGGTGAATTCTGAGGTGGAGATAGAGCCTGTTGTTAAGGATTTAAACCACACCAACGCTGAGAAGATCCTAAGAGGCGTGGAGCTCTTATTGGATGGAACAGACAATCTGCAAACGAGATTTTTGATTAACGACGTCTGCATGAAGAACGATATCCCTTGGATATACGCGGGTGCCGTCGGAACCCAGGGGATGATGATGGACATCATACCAGGGAAGACCGCCTGCTTCAGGTGCTTCCTGCCAGAAGTTCCAGCGCCTGGTTCGCTTCCCACCTGCGATACCGCAGGGGTGCTTAACACGATACCCGCAATCATCGCCTCAATCGAGAGCACAGAAGCAATAAAGATACTGCTCGGGAAGATGACGAGTACAACTACGGAGAGCAATCTGATAATTTATGATGCCTGGAGCAATACCTTCGAGAAGATGACGATGAGGCGAGATGAGAGCTGCAGATGCTGTTTCGAGCATGAGTTCGATTTCTTGAGTGCAGAGAAGAAAGAGATCATAACCTCGCTCTGTGGAGGGAACGCCGTCCAGATAACCCCCGCAGAATCTACAGATATCTCCTTTGATTCGCTTGCAGAAAGGTTGAAAGGATTGGGTGAGGCAAAGTTTAATGATTTCATACTCCGCTTCAAGGAAGGGGATAGGGAAATATCGCTATTCAAAGATGGAAGGGCGATAATCAAGGGCACCAATGACGAGAAGGTCGCAAGATCTTTGTATGCAAGATACATCGGGATATAATCTGTCCCGTATCTCAGCATATCTTCACAGCTCAAAACAAGCCTCGCAAACAACAGGGAGCAAATCGTGATCTCTATGCAATCCACACACTGTTTTATCCTTCTTCAGCATCCTGCAAATCTCGCAGATTCGGTATGTCAGATTGACATCCTTATCCCTCGTTATCATATCCTCCGCAAGCGTTTCGATCGCAGTGCCGACATCCTGCTTAAATTCTATCTTAGACCCCCTTTTTTTATATACATACTGCGAAACCGCAGACTCAGTTATCCCAAGCGTTTCAGAGACCTCTTTTTGGGACATCCCCTTCGCAATGAGTTCTTTGACCAGTTCTGAGCGTATGCTCGGCAGGATATACCAAACTATGATTTCACATGGCAATTTCATTTTGCAGCACCTTACGATTATATTAACAATTGTTATATTTATATCTATGTTGAGCAAGGTGGACCTATGAAAGCAGTAGGGTTACTATCCGGGGGCTTGGATTCGACATTGGCGGCTGAGCTGATGGTCGGGCAGGGTATAGAGGTGGTGGCGTTAAAATTTACTTCCCCTTTTTGCACCTGTGACCAGAAGGACAGATGTTATGCGGCTGATGTCGCTGAGCGGTTGGGGATACCACTCATAGTCATCGATAAAGGTAAAGAATACCTGCAAGTGATAAGAAATCCTAAGTACGGCTATGGCTCAGGGATGAACCCCTGTATCGATTGCAGGATTTTTATGTTCAAGAAAGCGAAGGAGGTTGCTGAAAAGGCGGGCGCTTCTTTTATTTTCACGGGTGAGGTGCTAGGTGAACGACCCATGAGCCAACACAGGAAAGCGTTAGAGATTATAGAGAAGGAAGCAGCTCTGGAAGGCATGGTGGTGAGGCCACTATCCGCACAACTCTTGCCGGAAACGATACCTGAGCAGAAAGGATGGGTCGATAGGAGCAAGCTTCTGGGAATAAAAGGCAGGAGCAGAAAGCCCCAGATCGAGCTTGCAGCTAAGCTTTCTATTGGAGATTATCCCTGTCCTGCTGGCGGCTGCCTCTTAACGTACAAAGAATTTGCATCCAAGGTTAGAGATCTGTTTGAGCATGAGAACGAGGTTTCAATGAGGGATATAGTGCTGCTAAAGATTGGGAGGCATTTCCGTTTTGCGCAGAATAAGAT
>CAZPUO010000270.1:0-3376 GCA_964589745.1 uncultured Methanotrichaceae archaeon | reverse complement strand
ACGGGCTGTATCCCGCCTTTGAAAAGGCGGGGATTAGCCCTGTAACGATCCTAAATCAATCGCACATTCTGTGAAGCGTTCGCTTTGTTGTACAGCTTCTTATCCAGCGTCAAAAGAGGCACTTGCTCTATCTTGGCCAGGGCCAGATAAAGAGAATCGTAGAAGGTTACCTTGGTTTCCATAGAGATTTCATATGCTTCCTCTACCAGGTCCTGTGCTCTGGCGATATTACACGCCTCTGAGATGAAGCTCAGACATTTCTGCAGAGCCGTTAGAGTCAGATCCTTATCTTCACCGGACAGAATGACCAGCTTCCAGGCCACATTACCGACCTCGACAATGGACAGGTCCAGCGTGACCAAATCGGGCTCGGTAACCGCTTTCAAGGCCCTCTGAGAAGCATCCTCTTTGAAAAACATGGCGGCAAGGACGTTTGAATCGAGAACCACCCTATCAAGCATCTCGATCCTCCCGGATCATCTCTGCGGCTCCGATTGTGTTGGTTTTCTGGCGCTTCCAGAGCTCCTGAGCCTCGGCCAAAAGCCGCTGCTTCTTCTTTTCTCTGATCATCCTCTCCACCGACTGCTTGATCTCTGCCTGCCAATTGATATCAGACATCTCGTCCATCAGTCGACGTACACGTTCCTCCAAACGGATACTGTAGACAATAGTTGACATAAATGTCTGTTTATATCAAAAGTATATAGGTTTATCTGCTGTAATTGTATACACGACCAGAGCTTCAGAGTCAAACTACTGAGTGAAACGTAACGTACCATCGATAAATATTATCGATAATATTATATATCATAAGAATATAGTCATAAGATAACCGTCTCTTTCTGAAAAGAATTTGCCCGACGGGAGCGTCCCGATAGCCTCAATCCAGGCACTTCACTTCAATATCCTGGGGGATCTTGGGAAGCACATTGTGAGACGCCCCGATGAAGAGCAGTCCAGTCTCGCCTTCCTTAAGCGTTGCGTCGATGGACCTGGCGATGAACAGATCCCGCTCCTCCAGCAGATGATCTTTGACCAGGTTGTACCTGGCTTCCGCCTCTTTTCTCTCCAGATCGGTCTTGGCCTCCAGGATAGATTTGATGTAGCCATACTCCAGCCTCAAAAGATCAGCGCTCTCCGTTGCCTCGATCCTGGCGCCCTTGTCCATGAGCTTTTGCACGATCTGGTAGTTCTTGCTGCCTCTGGCTGCCGTCTCCCTGACGATCCGCTCTCCTAACGGACCCGCGCAGGGAAGACCGTCCTGGTAAATGGGCAGCCTCGCAAGGTCCAAGGCAAGGCCGTCCACTTCCCTCTCTACCTCCTGCCAGAACCGCTCTATCCTCGTCTGGTTCTCCTCCCAGCGCTTTTTTCCTAAAGCAGAGATTCCAGACCGTTCCAGGCCAGCGCTTGCAGAGCCCATGTCCGAAGGCGAGTGTACTATTCTTATCACCACGAGCTTTCTCATAAGCTATCCCTGCTCTCGAAAATTCTGAAACCTCATGCGCATCTCGTAAACTCCCTCCTCGCGTCTCTTCTCGGTATCGAACCCCATTTTTTCGAAGAGACTCATCATGGGCTTGTTTTCTACCAGAACCTCAGCAGTGAATCCTAGCAAGCCCTGCCTTCTGGCCAGGTAGGCGAGATAAGAGAGCAGCTCCGTGCCCACCCCCTTCCCATGGCATGTATCCCTCACCACCAGGGCCACCTCTGCTGTATGCATGTCCGGGTTCAGCTCGTACTGCCCGAGGCCGACGATGGTCTCCTTCTCCTGCAGAACGATCACGGCCAGAATCTCCATCTTCCTGGTATAGTCCACAGCCACAAAGTCCTGCAGCCTCTGATGGGGCATGTCCTTCCTAGTGGAGAAGAAGCGCAAGTACATGCTGTCCTCGGATAGGGCATAGAAGAAGTCCTTCAGCATGGGCTCGTCCGTGATCTTCACGGGCCGTAGGAGAATGTTGACCCCTTGGCGGGTAGTCCTGAAGGTTTCCAGCTCCTCGGGATACATGCCCTTCTCTCCAGGTATGAAAACCTGGTCTTTGTAAATTAGGGTCCTCTTTCTGGCAGATTCGATCAGCCAGGGCCGGAATTTCGGATGAGCGATGGCGATAAGATCCATGGCCCTCTCACGAATATTTTTGCCGTGCAGGTAGGCGATGCCATATTCAGTCACCACGTAATGCACGTCCCCTCTGGTGAGGGTAACCCCGGCCCCTTCCTGGAGAACTGGGACTATCCGGGATACGCTGTCGTTCAGAGCGGTGGACGGCAGGGCCAGGATGGTCTTTCCTCCGGGCGCGAGCACCGCCCCGCGCATGAAATCTGCCTGGCCGCCGATGCCACTGTAGAATGTCCCACCCAGTGACTCGGCCGTGGCCTGGCCGGTGAGATCGACCTCCATAGCGCTGTTGATGGCAGTCATAAGGTGGTTTCTGGCTATGATCAGGGGATGATTGGTGTAATCGATCCTCTTGAACTCCACCGCAGGATTCTCGTCAAGGAAATCGTAAGTATCCCGGCTGCCCATGCAGAAGGAGGCAATGGTTTTGCCTGGATTGTGCTCTTTCTTGGTGTTGTTGACGACTCCAGTCTTCATGAGGTTGACGATGCCGTCGCTCAAGAGCTCTGTATGCACGCCCAGATTCTTTTTGTCCATTAGATTGGGGACCACGGCATCGGGGATCAGTCCGTAGCCCACCTGGATGGTGGAGCCGTTCTCAATGATGCGGGCCACGTAACTTCCGATCCGCTGAACGATATCGGATGGAGCCTTGACCGAGTACTCGAGAAGCTTCTCGTCGTGGGGCAGCAGGAAGTCGATGTCATTTATGTGTATGAATCCATCACCGTGCGTGCGGGGCATGTTCTCGTTCACCTGAGCCACTACCACCTCCGCCTTCTCCACGGCTGCCTTGACAATGTCCACGCTTATCCCCAGGCTCAGATAACCATGCTTGTCAGG
This sequence comes from uncultured Methanotrichaceae archaeon, assembly GCA_964589745.1. Taxonomy (GTDB): domain Archaea; phylum Halobacteriota; class Methanosarcinia; order Methanotrichales; family Methanotrichaceae; genus Methanothrix. The sequence continues at coordinate 414 of CAZPUO010000270.1, read as the reverse complement.
CAGAGAGGTCTGGATCAGGGCCACGTCCACCGGGACCAGCTCACTTCGGAAGAGTTCAGGAACGGAGGAGAGAAAGATAGGAGTGTAATCCGCAGCGCCGCGGTTAACTGAGTTTCTGGTGCTGTCTCCCACAAAGAATGAATCGAGCCTGAAGTTCTCCTGGAGCTTTTCATCGGTGTAGGGCGCAACTCCGAGGGTCCAGACGTGAATCAGCTCAGTGTCGAAGAAGGCCTTGGGATTGCTCTTGACGTAATCGACCAGCGCCTGGACCAGATACTGGGGCTCGCCGCAGCCCGTGCCGATGAAGATCCGATCCCCGGCGTGGATGTGGCCGAAGATCTCTTCCTGCGTTTCGAACTTTTCTGGGTACATCTTCCTGAAGTCTTCCAAGAGATTTTTGTCTTTCATTTATAG
>CAZPUO010000269.1:0-3403 GCA_964589745.1 uncultured Methanotrichaceae archaeon | reverse complement strand
ATGAACATCGCGAACATGCCCCGCTGCTTGCAGCGGGGTGCGATGTTTGACTATCTAAAGTCCTGAAGTCGAAGGACTCCATGGACCAGCACTCAAGGCCTCTCTTCTCAGGATCCATGCACCATTTGTTACAGAACTTATCGTACCATAGCCCAGCATTGCTATCCTGAAAATCAAAAACTGGAGAAGAGATTGGCTTATATAGGGGAAGGGGTCCCTGCAAATTCAAACCCCCTTGAGATAGGCCTGGGTGAACATCTTCAGCCAGTCGAGATATTCCAAGGCCTCAGCCTGGGCCCGAATATACTTCTCCTGGTCGCTTTCAACTATGGTCTTCATCAAGTCCTTACCCGCAGGACAGACACCGCATGTTTGAAGCCAGCTTTCGACGATATCATAGAGCATCTTGTGAGCTTTCTGGTCCGCATTTTGCTTCGGATTCCCCAGCCTCGCCGCTGCCAACTCAAACGCCATAGCCTGCCCCAGACCATTCATGACGATCGTAGCTGGCAGCCGCTCGACATAGCTGTCGAACTTCTTAATGTCCTTCCCCTTCAGTCCTTCAACTGCCGCTAAGGCATGGGCAGCACGCTTCTGCCCCAGGGTAAGGTCGGTCAACACCAATCCCCCACGTACTTCATGGCGAACCATCCCTGGCCAACGGTCTCATTTCCGCCTGCCTGGAGGTAGGGCTGTTCATTCAAAAATTCCTTGGCACACTCGAGGGCTCCAGCCTGGCGTTCGAAAAGAATCGTGTAGAAAAGGCTGTCTGCAGAAAGTGTCTCCTCATACCAGAGGTTCTCACTCTTCTTTGTCTCCTCCTTCAGTACATTCCTGGCGCTCACCTGCAGTCCGTAGCTTGCAAACCACTGGAAATCGTTGTCGTTTAATATTATTAGTTGCTTCTTGAGCCTCCCAGCCGTGTCCTTATGATAAATTAAAGCTTCAATCGCGATCCTTATCGAATCTTCGACTTTGCTTTTTACCTCGAACTCCCGCTCCTCAAGAAAGAGCCTACCTTCATCGTTAGCCCAAGCTGTTCCCTTCTCAGGTCCGGCAGAGAGTCTCCTGATATCCATCATATCTTTCAGCGCTGTTCTCTCGACATCCCTTCTCAACCTCTCAATAAGATAGGGACATGTCGCCCACTTGTAATGCCCGGTGAGGCTTCTGACGGGCAGGAGTAGGAGCTTTGCATCTGAGACTACCAGGTCTCCAGCACTTTCTTGTTCTCCAAATAACTTTGCTACTTTTGGATGAATCTTTCTTTCATCCTCCTTGCCATCGGTCTTCTTCACCTTGTCAGGCCACTTCTCTCTGGCCTTGTCCTTCAGAGCGCCCTTCAGGCTCGAACCCACTATCACCGGATATTGTGTTATCGATTCTCTGGCTACTGGAAGATCGACGAAACCCGAGGATCTGCCAGCTCCAGGATGAATAGGGGTCTCTGCCAGCATCCCAATCATAATGCTCTTCATCTATTGCACCTCCTCCTTAGTCCATAATCCTATCAAGATCTGCCCAAATCCAAAATCAGCATATCCGCCGATATGACACCCATTCAAGTCTCTGATCTTTTCCGCAAGCTCCGCCTCCGCCTCGCAGAACCATGTTGATCCAGGCGGAATGAACGGCTTGAGGGGCATCGGTCCTTTTCGAGCTGGGACCGAATCCCAACCGCCTATCCTCAGAGGTCGCTCCAGGCTGGCGGAGACCACCTTTGCACCGGGGATTCCAAGAAGTTCTTCTCCAGGCCCTGGCAATCCTCCCTCAAAGTAAGCAGGTGTGATATGTGTCACTGTAAACCGGATCTTTCCTTCAGAGGACTGCAGCTCCGGGGTTTCAGTCAGATCTATAGGCTTATCAAGCGGCTCAGCATAAGCCATCCGGCTCTCTCCGCCAAGGGTCATATTGGCTGGAAGATCCATGTCGTCACTAAGTCCATCAACATGAATTGCCAGCGCTACTCCACGACAGAGCCTCACCCTCTGGGCAGAATATATCGCTCCCTCCTTGGCAGTCCTGGTGACGTAGTTCCTCTCTATCCCAACGGAGTATTCAAGATCCCAAAGAACCTCTCTCGAATTGGGCTTCATATCACAGCCCTGGGGAAGTGCTAGCGGCTTCTTTCCGCAGACTGGATTAACCTGCTGCAGCTCTGCACCATGAAGCACATTTCTCAAGTCTTCCAGAGAAAGGAAGAATCCATAGAGGCTCTTCATGCCAGTGGCATTCTTTGCAGCAGGGAGTCTGACATCCTTACCAAGATCACAGCTTATGCCTTTGCCAGGAGTCAGACGGGCAAATGTCCAGCTATCCTCATCAGATGATGGCTCTTTCCCTAGAATATTGAGGGGAACCGGAAAGAGAGGTTCTATCCTCCCATCTGTCTCCCAGATGAGATACGGTCCCTGGAACTTCAATGGTTTCAGATTTTGGCCATCCCCAAGCCTGGCCTTTATCTCTGCTGGCCAGTCGCCATGTCCATTCCAGCCTAAGCTCCTCGCGAGAGATGCTCTGATCGCCCCGACAATTGTAGTGGCAAACGGAGGAAACATGCTCTGGACATCCGTCTGCGCCTTCTCTCCCTGGTTGAAGGGCCTGCCATCTCTGAAGAACCAGCTATCGACAGGGCTAAGACTGTAAGCCTTCAGGCTCATTCTAGTCCACCTCCTCGCCACTCTGAGATAAGAACTTTAGAAGCATCACTCCGTCTATAGAGAGACAATTCTTGTCAGGCAACATCGCTTTGCCATCCTTGTCCCTGCGGGATCTGTAGCATAATCTCAGAAGGGACTCCATGCGATCCTCTGCCTTCTTTCGACTTACAGGATTTTCAGTCCTCTCCATCGACATCATATACTCAGCTGCGAGGAGTCCAACAGGATCCATGCCCTCAGTAAGATGCACATAGCTTCCAGGCTTCTCGCTCAAATCCCCTGAGAGAGCTGTGAATATCTCTCTGATGCTGTAAAAGAATCTCGTAGAGAACTGTCTGTCCTCTTTGAGCGCAGGAACTAGGTCATCCAACAAGTTCTTCCCATCCGGAACCTTAAGACAATCCCATGTCGCTGTCCATTGACAGTGCTTTCCGCCGGGCTTGAGGACACTGACCGCTAGGCTGCCCCGTCCATTCTGGTCTTTGGCCACATTGTCCAGGAGATCGTGGGCTTCATGTAGCACAACACCCAATGGAACGCGATACTGGGAGAAGACCAGTCCTGCTGATATGGTCGCTCTCGGATCTGGAATATCTCTGAAAGATAACATGTAGGAATCCGAAAGCTCCAGGCAGCATCTGATTGCGTTCTCCACTGGAAGCATGGCCAGGACATCGTCGCCACCTGCGTAGATTGTGACTCCATTATTTTTTTTGACTATTCTGTGAACGGAGTCCGTGAAC
>CAZPUO010000268.1:0-3413 GCA_964589745.1 uncultured Methanotrichaceae archaeon | reverse complement strand
CATCATCTCCGATCGCGACCTCATCAAGGCCAGCGTGATCGAGGACTCGGTGGAGAAGACCGATATGTCCGCCGACGCCGGGGAGGATGCCTGGATGTGGGATCGGGTCATGCAGACCATCAACAGATACTACACCATCTCCCGGATTCAATTGCGCAATATCCTGGTTCGCGAGGCCATGGTGCCACCCATCACGGCCATAAAGAGCACCGAGGTCAGCGAATGCGCCGCAATCATGCACAAGAACAGGATCGACCAGATGCCAGTGGTGACTTCCAGCCAGAAGTTGATGGGCCTTCTGAAGGATAGAGATATCGTGAGGGCCCTGATCGATCACCTCGAGAAGAAATAGGCTGGATTTCACCTTAAGTCTTTATCTTTCCCCCTCAATCTCAAATCTTCGAGATCTTATTTCTCCAGCTCCCGGGCTAGCTCCGTAGGCATGGCGGTGGCTTCGCCAATCGATCAGGGCTCTTACGCTCATCCTTTTATCTATTCCTGCATTTTTAATCTATTCCTGCATCAGTCTAGCGAGCAGCCTCCCTTGGCCAGCCCGGACATTTAGGATCTATGCTGGCCTATTATGTCTTTCCCTGATGCTCTTCTTGGCGATCCTGAGAAGGATCTGTGTCCAGTCTTGCAAAATTAAAATCGCAGCTTGCGGGTCGCGACGTGCGCTATTCCATCAAAGATTGATCTGTCAATTTTGCAAGCAATCGACATCAATAAAACAGTCGCGTTAATACGATTATCAAAAGATTTATTACTAAGTTCGATAATCCCTTTAGTGAGCGAATAGCGCAAAGCCTCCTTTACCTCATCGCTCTTGCAGCGCTCACCTGCCAAAACCAAACAGGATGAAAGATATGCCCGGCCGATCTGCCATTGGCCGCCAAAAGAGTAACAGGCCTGGCCGGGCGCTCCTCTTTTTGATATTCAGCCCAAAAGATCTACCCGCATCTTATGGTGATGCCTCACGCACTGTTTTCCCCTCAAACTCAGAGGTCTTGCAGCCCTGCGCGAACAACACTATCGAGGACCCTGAATTCCGCACCACTTTCCTCCCTCTGGCAAGTCTTTGTCGAAAGAACGTCCGTCTCATAGGCTCGGCCGTTTTCTTCCATTCTATGAGTCTCATTCTCCAGTATCGTCCTGAAAAGGAAGTATTTCTCAACAAGAGATCTCATCTCTTCATCGGAGATGCAGGAGTTGCGCAGCTCATGTTCATATAGGCGCATAATCTCGGCATAGATGGCACGAACTCTCCAGTCATCCTTGCTCAGGCTGACATCCATGTTCATAAGCTCCTTCAAAGCCTCCTCAACCTTGAACCGCACCACATCCGTTCCAGAGGTGCTGCCGATCATTATCTTGCGCCTTCCTCCCACCAGCTCGGGAGGATACGGCTCATAGATAAAAGGATTTTTTATTACTCCCGCGGTATGTATGCCGCTCTCGTGGGCAAAGATATTGCGGCCCACCACCGCCTTGTTCCGGGGGATTCGTATGCCGATGTGCTCCTCCACGTACTCTGCAAACTCGGATAGGCAGGAGAGGTCATACTTCTGGAAGCCTTCAACCCTTTGAGCGAGGAACAAAAGGGCCTTCTCCAGCTCAGAGTTTCCTGCCCGCTCCCCTATTCCCAGGAAGGTTAAGTTTGACCAGTTGGCACCGTGCCAGTAACCGGCCAAGGAGTTGGCGGTTCCCAGGCCGAAATCATCATGGATATGGGTCTCTATGTTTCTGGCACCGAGATCCCGCAGACAGGAGACCATTTCTGGAATGCCGTAAGGGTCGCATGCGCCTGGAAAGGGCACCCCGAAGCCCAGGGTGTCGCAAATGCGCAGAGTGCAATTGAGATCCCTCTCCAGAATCTTGCTGACTAGCGGATATACGAAACCCCAAAGGTCAGCTCGGGTGATGTCCTCCAAATGGGCCCTGGTCCTAAGTCCGTGATCCAGGGCGTAATCCAGAGCCCTGAGGTACTTCTCCTCTGCTTCTTGCCTTCCCTTCAGTCCCATCTTGGTGCGGATGTGGACGTCTGAGATGGACATCAAGATGCCTGTTTCTCTGATGCCGTCCATTTCCAGCACAAGATCGATATCCTTGGGGTTGGCCCTGGCCCAACCGGTCACCTCAGGCCGGGAATGTCCGTATTCCATCATGGCTCTGGCTGTCTCTTTGTCGTTCCTGTTGAAAAGGAAAAGCTCGAGCTTGTCGATACCTATCCTGTGCAGATACTCGAAGATCTTCAGCCTGTCCTTTACCTTTATCACCACACCGGGCATCTGGGCTCCGTCTCGGAGCGTGGAGTCGCTGACGAACACCTCTTGTCCCAGGGGAAGCCTCAACCTGGGGAGATCTTCATAGGATGCGTACATTTTCATCACTCTCAATTTCGGTTCACGTCACAATCCTGCACAATTTTGAAGCCGTCGCATTTCTTGAGTTTAATATCATACAAGTCTATGAAATCCAGCTTTGCCTCTTTCGGCCAGCGCCATTCTAGTCGCATGCTTCTACGACATCATACTCCCAGCAGGTTTCGATATCCATCTGAGCAGAAGACGACCCTGTCGGGGAGCCAAAATGAACATTCTGCTCTTGCAGCAGCCTTCGAGCTTCAGGGCTTCTGCCTTCTCCGGTCAGTCTCCTCCTGATGCTCTTTTGGATGGCATCGCGAGAGCTACAGAGCATATCGTATGTTGATCCCGGATGAGAGCATATGCCGTGGTCCTGGCCATAGCTGCAATCTCTGCATCTTCCAATAGCTGCAATGCAAGGGGCACACTCCCATGCCGTCATGGGCAGCTCCAGGACCAGGCTAAGGAGGAATCGCAGTGTTGCAATCTCGATGTTCGGAGTCTCCTGGATCTCCTTGCGATAAAGGATACCGAATCTATCGGCCCTTTTTGCAATCACCTTCAATCTTGATCTGAGAAAGCTGAGATTCTCTTCTGCGGGGGCAAATCTGTTGTCGAGCCCCTGGAGCTGTGCCTGCAGATCGGAGTTATCCAAATAAGCCCAGGCAGCAGCCTCAAACAATGACACCGCCAGGGAGATATCACGATAGGCGAAAATATCAGAGACGCTCCTGTTCCCGCTTCGATTTGAAATAGACCGTACACCAGCGATATCACGATAGGCGAAAATATCAGAGACGCTCCTGATCGCTGCTGCCGCTGCCAGGAGATACCTCTGTTTGACAACCATTAAATCATAGACAGATGAGGGTCTCATCACACCTAGGGCAAATGCTTCCACTGCCTGGCAATAATCCCTAAATATGGGGTCGAGCTCTGTTTTAATTTCATTGCCGCCCGGGAAAATCCATTCTTGAGGAGATCTCCCTGCCACATCATTCACCTCCCAAGATGCTTGGTATTTCCTTGACTTTCTTGGGCTGCCAATCC
>CAZPUO010000267.1:0-3423 GCA_964589745.1 uncultured Methanotrichaceae archaeon | reverse complement strand
CGGTTACCCATGCGATCCATTTCTCATGCTGCAACATTGCATCTGATTTCTGTACGCCAGACATGGCTATCTTCTCCTATCGATTATGGCTCTCATCTGCTGTTCGTCCATCCTCGGCAGAGGAGTGAGACCAGCAAGAGATGAAATCCAACACTTTTTCTGAGATTGCAGCAATCGTCAACTACTCCGTTGGACGTCTGTTTACAATACATGCCAGCTCATAAAAGTTGCGGCTAAAATCTTAGGAAAATCACAATTAGTAGTATTATTGTTAAAATCCATTTGCAAGTTATGTCTAATAGTGTAAATGAAAAAATAGCAGACAGCAATCCCACGAAGAGATTGTAGTAAGATCACCGGCAGGCTAGATCCTTATGAAATTCCAGGATATGGCAGCGGAGGCAGTGATCGAAAAAGCATTCAATGGTCAAATATGATGGCGGAAGGGACCATCTCCCCCGCGTTCCAGAATTCTTATAGATCTAGCCATCTATTCCCTGCAACCGTAATTCGACGCCGCCTCTTCGCGTGCCGCCCTATGTCTGGCCAGTTCTAAAGCCGGGTCCAGGAGGAGAGAGCGCAAATCATCTCGCCCGCATGCACTCTGTCGATATCTGCAAGGCACAGGATCATCGTCAAACAATCAGTCCTTCAGCCCCTCCATGGTCACGGAGAAGACCGCCTCGCCGTCCGGCAGATTGGGCGAATCCACCAGCCGAGCGATGCGTTTTTCGCCCTTCGACTTCCTGAGGTAGAGCCGGAAGGTGGCGGTGTGGCCCAAGACGTGCCCGCCCACTGGTTTGGTGGGATCTCCGAAGAACGTGTCTGGCTTGGCCATGACCTGGTTGGTTACTAATATCAGGGCATTGTTCAGGTCGGCAAAACGCATCAGGTCATGCAGGTGCTTGTTCAGCTTCTGCTGGCGGTCGGCCAGCGTTCCGCGCCCAACGTACTCTGCCCGGAAGTGAGCCGTCACGGAGTCCACAATGAGAAGACGGACAGGTTTCTCCGAGTCTCGCAGCTTCTCAGCCAGATCCATGGCGCTCTCAGCCAGGAGGATCTGATGGTTGGAGTTGAAGGCGCGAGCAACGCTGATGTGCTTTAAAAACTCCTCCGGCTCCCAAGATTGACCCTCTGGGGCAGGAGGCAAGCCCTTGACCATCTGAGCGATGCGCTCCGGCCGGAAGGTGTTCTCGGTATCGATTATCACAGCCGAGCCGTCCAGTCCACCCATCTCTCGGGGCAGCTGAACATTTATGGCCAGCTGATGAGCCACCTGCGTCTTGCCGGAGCCGAACTCGCCGTAGAGTTCCACTATGGCCTGGGTCTCCATGCCGCCGCCCAGCAGCTCGTTGAAGCTCTTGCTGCTCGTGGTGACCTTGCCTACCTGCTTTCTGCGCTCTAGAATCCTATCTCCGGTCTCAAAGCCGCCGATGTCCGCCGCTTCCCGGGCCCCGGCGATGATCTTCGCTGCTGTTGCCTCGCCAACCTCCGCGGCGGCCACCAGCTCGCCGGGAGAGGCAACGGCTATGGCTTCCACGGAGTTAAAGCCCGCTTCTCGTAGCTTTTCCGCAGTGGCCGGACCAACACCTGGGAGATCCTCCAGTAATTTCATTGCCATCTTCAAAGTTCCTCAAATAATAGTTAGCACATCTTCCTTAACTTAGTTACTCAGGCGGGGCGAAAGTAATCTTGGTGCGCCATCCGCAGGAGAGTTCCAGCTCCTCATTCCAGCCGCTCTTGACCAGGGCATCGATCAGCACTGCCTTGTGGCCCAGATCCAGGCCCTGTAAAAGCTGTACGTGGTCTCCCCAAAGGGCCACCTTCACTCTGCCGGAGGCGTCGGAGATGTAGATGTTGGCCACACGCCCCTGACGGCCGTCCTCCCGCTGGAACTCCCGCACCTCGCCAAGGCCGGTCACAAACCCGGAGATGCTTGCGAGCATGCCAGCTTTCAGGTCTGCAATGGTCGTCATCTTCTCGGAGAAACTAACTTGCTGGCTACTCTTTCTCACCAGCGTGTACCCACCCGTCTGGATCTCCACAGAGCCGTACCGCTCGCGAGAGGAGGCGTTTACGACTTCAACGGTCTCGCCTTTTTCCAGCTTCATTTGCGCCTGCTCATTCCAGAGAGTGAGCCTGATCTTGCCAGTCTCATCTCCCAGGAGTACAGTCCGGACTAGCCCGATGCCGCCATCTTTCCTTTGGAACTCTCTCGGCTCACCGGGATCTGCGACCACGGCAACCAGATTGACCTCGCCCATGTCCCTTTTTATCTCCGAGATCTTGTAGAGTGCGGCCCTTGGCCGGATGTCCAGGTCCACCTCCTCGATGTTCCCCTGGCGGCCCAGACTCACCTCAGTTCCCGCGTATCCCTCTTTTGCCAGACCTTTAACTTTCAGGCACTGGTCGACCTTCAGATCTCCGGATTTGATCAGCTCTGTGGTCTCGTCCCAGAGCGCCACGCGCACCGTCCCTGTCTCGTCGCCCAAAGTCAAATTGGCAACTCTGCCAACTGAGCCATCAGAACGCTGAAACTCGCGGATCTCCGAAACTGAGAGCACTCTGCCCGTGAAGGCGACATTCCCCGATTCCGGCCGAATGCTCCCGATCTTGGTCAGGATCTCGGAGGCGCCTAAGTCTCTGGCCACGAGCATGGCGGCCGTCCTGCGATCGCAGAGCCCGGCCATCAGGGCCACCTTCTCCTCCACCCTGGCCTCAAAATCCTCCAGAGAGACCTGATCGGCTACCTGGTTGTAAATCTCAACTAATTCCTCATCCATTCCCGGTCATCCGTGAATAGCGTAACGCTCCTCCAAATACTTCAGATAAGGCGCATTGCAACTGGCCAGGAAAGCGTTGCAGACCTCTGCCGGATTTCCGTCTGCCACAAGAGCTCCCTTCTCAATGAGCATCGCCCGGTGAGAGACCTCCTTGACGAAGTCGACGTGGTGGCTGACCAGGATTACGGTCGTGCCAAATTGCGCGTTGATCTTTTTTATGGAATTGGAAACTTCACGCAAGGTGATGGGATCGATATCTCCGAAGGGCTCATCCAGGATCAGTATCTTGGGCCTGGCCGCCAGAAGTATAGCAAGAGTTGCTCTCACCTTCTCTCCGCCACTCAGCTGCTCGGGAAGCTTCCACATCACCTCAGGATCAAGAGACATTAGCTCAAATATCGGCCCGGCAAACTTGCGTGCTTCCGTCGTCGGGAACCGGGGAAATAGATCCTTGAAGATATCTCGGGTCAGTCCCAGGGCCTCAAAAGCGGCTTTTGCATCCTCTTCGGACATATCCGTGAGTGTGTAGAGGACATCAAGCACCTTGTCGCTGATTCCCAGCTCCTCGGCCACGGCACGGGCATGCTCTATCACATCCTGGCCCTTCACGCCCAGCTGATACGCAATCTGGTCGATGATG
>CAZPUO010000266.1:0-3434 GCA_964589745.1 uncultured Methanotrichaceae archaeon | reverse complement strand
ACAGGCTGAGTCATGCCTATGAGCGGAGGCTGAGCCGCATAGTAGCTATAGCAGACTCCATCCTTGCCTCGCACCAGATAGTCCCAGCCCAGGATATCTTTGGCCGATGTACCTGCAATATGCTTTATTCTCGCCTTCTGAGACATCAGGCCTTGCATATCGACACTCTTTCCCATCTGTTCTTTGCCCTGTGCCATTAGATCGTTCATTCCGACCATATTATCTCTCCCATAATTTTCCAATTCGAGTTGCCTTGTTGAGGAACCAGGACCGCTCCAGCTTCGATATTTTTGGGATCTACTTGCTTGAATCTCCACTTGAAGTCAGTACGGTCCATCAGTAATCAAAGTACGGGTGTAATTTCTTTAATAAGTTTTCGGCCTCTCTAATCAAACAGGTCTACTAATAATAATATTATCATAATATAAAATTTACATTCGAGATATTATAGTCTCCAACAATTACATCTAAAGTGCTCCAAACCCAGCATTTCCTGAGCACTAATACAAGCGAAATTATTTATCCCGGTAAAGAAAGAAAATTCCAAACCGCCCGTGTCATGCTGAATAAGATTTGCGCGGGACGGGATCCACCCCGTCCCGTGCTCGGTATGCAGCTTGCTCGCTCTCAATCATCTTCCCAATTTTTCGTCCCCGAAGGCCGAAGGATCTTCTGGGCGTCCCCCCGCAGGAGCATGTTCGTAAGCGCGGAAAGCGAGCAGAGCGTGCCCCGGCCCTGAATCTCCTCGCCCTCCGGGCCGGGTATGCGGGCCACGATGCCACCCTCGGCGGTAACCTCAATCTCTGTGCCGATCTCGCTCAAGCGGTGCAAAATGATGTTGCCTGTCGCCCCCATGGATTTTTCCATCCAGCAGTGCTTGAAGGGGCAGAGGTTGCAATAGTTCTTGAAGAGCTCCGCGCTGGCCTCCGGGACGAGCCCTGCCACGATCTCGGCCTTGGCTGTGCCGTAGGCCATGCAGCAGCCTCGCACGCTATGCGCCAGCAGCTCATCGCCTTTTGCCAGGGTGACCTTAACATGCCCGCCCTTGACCTCATAGCGGTTCTCGATGCCTAGCTCGAACTTTTTTTGGCCCGTGTTCGGAGAATCCTTCAGCGCAGCCTTGATTTTCTCCGCCAGCAGCGACGTTCGCGCCGCGCCTATGGTTACGGCACAGGTGGGGCAGTAGGAGGGCGGCGACTCGGTGATCACACGGCTCTCTTTGTCCAGGAAGGTGGCCACGACTCCTAAACCCTTGCGCCGGATCAACGTTCGGCCGCCCAAGTCTTTGACGGCCACGAGAGCCAGCGCCGCAGCAGTCAGCACCCGTCCGTAGCCCTGTAGTTCGGCCGTAAGCCGGATATCATCCGCGGCGTTAATACCCTCTCTCTTCAGCACCTCAGCCACCTCCGGCTGGATCAGGCCGGCATCGATCTCCGCCGCAAGCACAGCGGGCGACCAGACCACCCCGAAGCCCTCGCCGATCACGTTATTTTGGTCATCGAAGATGCGGGCCAGAATGCCACCCGGCCGCTCGTAGGCCACGATGCGTCCCCGGGCACGGCAGATCTCCTCGGCCACACCGTGGCAAATGCCGCAGGCGCCTTCGCGGGGATGGACGGCGGATTTGACACTTTTAATAAGCTCTTCCTTGAATGTCATAATTGATATCTCTATAGATTTTTCATGATCTATATATTTTCTGACGGTTAAGACTGGATTTAAATCTCGTTTGGTTTCTGCCTTTATTGGTGATTCAAATTCAAAATCTTAACGCCAGAAGCCTCTGCAGCAGTTGATATCTTTGACGGGACAATAGACGATTAAATTGGCTGAAGAAGCTCAACGATCGCGTTATCCATCCCTTGAAATGCATGCCTGGATGCCACCCTGAACCGCTCGCGGGCCACAATGAGGCTGATGGGACGAACCCGATGATTGGGCTTAGGATGAAACTTTCAAACCTCTTGAAGGGATTTTTTTGCTGTTCCGCTGGCGCGAAATTACTTCTTTGGGAATCTGTATTAACATACCTTGTCCACCATTGTGAAGGAATAAGGATGTCTTGAATCCCTACGTGGGCATAGATATCGTGGACCTGGGCCTGATCAAGGACATAATAGTATTAGATGAAGACAGGTTGGAAGTGGATATGGTCCTGACCTCCCAGGCCTGCCCTCTGGTTGGACATCTCACGGAGCAGGTCAGGCGCTGCGTGGAAGGTTTGTATGGCATCCGGGAAGTGGAAGTGAAGGTCCTGGACGAGCCCTGGAACTGGGATCGCTTTACCAGGAGCCATGACCTGCAAAATAGAAAACAAGAAGAGATAGCGATCACTACTTATCGTCAACAATTATCTTCTCGACTGGAGAGGCAGAAAAGACATGAAGACGGATGAAGATATCGAGATGTACGGGAAGATGGCCGTGGCCCAAAATATCCTGGAAGGCTGTCAGGAGTTCTCTTCTTTGATCCCTGAGGTCAGGACCAACCTGGTCTTTGCCCGGGCAAATGCAAAGACGCGATACGAGGTCCTGGCCATCGAGGGACGCATCACGATCGTGAACGGCCTGCCCCGTGCCGCGGGAAAGCCTCGCTTCGGAGCCTCCAGCCACATGGCCCGACTGCTCATAGAGATCAGAAGGGTCGATCCCACCATTCGCGCAGGCATCGACTTTGCCAACGACCCGGCTCTGGCCAGATGGCTGGATGATTATTGCAGGACAAAAGGCTGGGTCTTCAGCGTCATCGATCGCAGAAATGAGCCGGAGGAGATCAAAGAGGCAGAAGGGGCTTCCATGCCCTGGAAGGTGGCCGAGGCCATCCGGGCCGCAGGCGGGTGTGTGCCAAAGGTCTTCTACGAGACAGGAGCCATTGGAAAGGAGCCAGTTTCTGTGCTGGTCGGAAAGGACCCCATCGAGGTTGTGGAGCAGGTTTGCGAGATCGCGAGGCGCTACCATGGAGAACGAGCCTAAGATCGGCAAGATTGATCTCGATACCTTCAACTCCTTCCTGCTCCGGCGCCTTGGCAAAAAGGACAAAACCGTTCTTGTGCCTCCCCAGACGGGTGTCGATGCTGCAGTGATAGACATAGGCAACGGCAAGGTGCTCATCATCGCCGAGGATCCCATCTTTGCCGTGCCCGGACAACCATGGGAGATGTTCGGCTGGTACACGGTTCACATCGGTGCCAGCGATGTGGCGGTCATGGGCGTTTTGCCCCGCTACCTGACCTACTCTTTGCTCATGCCACCGGAGACAAGGGATGAGGACTTCAGGATCATCGTGGACGCCATTCATCAGGCTGCTCTGGAGCTGAACATTGCCATTGTGGGCGGGCATACCGGCTACTATCCTGGCTTCGCTGCGCCGACGATAGGGGGGGTGACGGTCTTCGCTGTGGCCGGAAAGGATGAATACGTAACCCCTGCTGGAGC
>CAZPUO010000265.1:0-3439 GCA_964589745.1 uncultured Methanotrichaceae archaeon | reverse complement strand
CCTTCTTGACCTGCTGCAGCGCGAGAATCGTTCGCTTATTCTCTGTTCCGTCAAATCCCACGAATCCTGCAGAATTCTTACTCAATTTTGATCCTCCTTCTTAAGCTTCCTCTTCTTAATTCAATGCCCCATTTCGTGGTGCCCGAGTCAAAAAATATGGCAGGATAAGCCCAACGATTACACCACCTAGGTACGCAATCGAGAGTTCCGGGCCATATAAAAAACCTATGGTCAAAGCGAGAAAGGCCGTTAGAGCCAAAGTTATCGCTATCTCAGGACCATTTGTCATCGACTCTCGCCTCCTTAGAAGGTTGCAGATCCTTTAATTTGAGGGACGCTTCATAACTTTCCAGGCAATAGAAAAATTCCCTGAAGAAATTCACCCTCATATCGCAACTGGTTCTAACCTTCCTGCTTTCCTCCGACCCTTTCAGAATCTCCGGTCGATCTTTTCCGCTCCTGGAGGGCATGATAACGCAGTATTCTGATTTAGCTTCACAATAAGGCAGCTCTTCATCGTGTGGGGTTCTGACCATCACAAAATCCGATGCCTCGAAGAAATCGATGTAGCCTCCTTCGATCTTGACGCCTGCCTTCTCCCATTTCTCTTTGTCCGCCTTATCGCTGACGAGTGCCTTCACGCCAAACATGCGGTTGAACTTGGCGACGACGGACCTGGCCCGGCCGTGGGGGCGACGAAGCAAAACATTCAGGTCGCCCTGGATGCCAGCGGCCTTCTTGACCTGCTGCAATGCAAGGATGGTCCGATTATTCTCTGTCCCGTCAAACCCTACAAAGCCAGCATTGGACATCACGCATCTTCACTTCCTGAATGGATGTCTAAATGACCGTATTTTAATCTTTCCGGAACTGTAAATTATGTGGACCACTGCATTCCGAATATTCGTGGAAATAGGATTCGCACAAATGCCATTCTTGCCCTAAGCCCTAGTTGGCTGTGAGATAAATGTAAAAAATATATCGAGCGATTCTAAAGAGAACTGAGAAGTCTGAGCCTTAAGCGCTCAGCCGGTCAGGCCACACTCCATGCACCGCGCCCAAATTTTTGTCCACAGTGCTGTGCACCCTCTCCGGCGGGAACCCGCAGAACAGGAGATACGCTTCCACATAGTTGGGAACGCCCATGGACATCTGCTCTACCATCATGACCGCCTGAAGGATGGTATAGTTGCCCAGCCTGAAGGGTATAACTGCATCAGAGAACAGCAGCTCGTAGATCTCAGGGCTGATGGGCCTCTCGAAGCCGGAGATGAAGGCCTCCAGGATCTCGCTGGTCCAATCGTGCTTCTTGCCTATATCATCGTAGGGTACTATTACTACCTCTCTGGTCATGGAAAGCCTTTCCAGAAGCTCTGCCGGAGTGACCTCTCCTTCAAAGATCATGTTCAGATGATGCACATGTGGCATGGTAGTTGGCACCTTGCTGGCGCGAAGGGAGAACTTCACATCCTTGAAGACTGTGCCTGCATCAGCTCCTTGGTGCCCGACACCTTGTCCGAATTGAATGGCGCTGGGCGAGACTTTGACCACATCATGAGGATCGCCCTGCCTGCGGTCAAGATTCCCCAGGACTGCGCGAAGGCCAAGGGGTCTTGCGGCCAGCACTGCTCTGCAGAGGGCGGTGGTATTGCAGCTAGTGCACTGGACCAGCCTCGATTTTGCCTTCAGGAAATCCTCATAGTTGGCCAGGCCAAAGAAAAACTCCCTTGCCAGATCCTCTCTGAATTTATCCGGCACCTCGATCTTCTTCTCCAAAAGGTTCTGAAGTATCTCCGTCCGGTGGGCTCCGCCCATGAGTGCCACCGAGCAGTCATGAGCGATAGCTGCCTCTACGTAAGTCATCTCCTGGCCACCGGGAGTTCCTATCACGATCAAATGCGATGACTCGAAGAAATCGTCGTAATTTCCTTCAATCTTTGCTCCTGCCTTCTCCCAGCCGGGTCTATCCTTCTCATCGTTCAAGAAGGCCTTTACGCTGGCCATCCTCGCAAACTTCCTCAACATGCTCTTGGCCCGAGCATGAGGGCTGCGGAGTAGCACGTTCATGTCGCCTCCGATCCCTTCTGCCTCTTTGACCATTTCTATTGAAGGGATAGCACGCTTATTTTCCGTCCCGTCAAAGCCCACGAAGCCTGCATTTAATTTCATCAATGAATTTCACCCAAATTAAGAAATATGGTGATAATAATACTTTAAATTATCTTGGAAGTTATCCAAATAATCGCTTCCAACACCATCGTTTCCCAAGTCACCACTTCAGACGGCAACCTGCAAGCTTGCGCTTCATCTGAATAGATCAATTCATCTGAATAGATCAATGATCCTTGCGGTGATAAACCTGGCACACTCCTCGGGATTCATCTTTGTGGTATCTACCTCGATTTCTGGAGATTGCGGCTCCTCGTAGGCCGCATTGACGCCTGGAACCGCAGCCTTTTCCGTAGCAGCTTTTTTGTAGATGCTTTTGGGCGAAAATTCCGCCTTTCGCTTCGCCTCTCGTTCCATGCAGATATCCAGGGGGGCGCGGATAAACACCTCGCCGAAGTTCGGAATCAGGCGGCGTGCAAAATCGCGATAGCGGCGCATGTTTGCCGTGGCGTCTATGATCACGTTTACTCCTTGCTCTGCCAGCAGCTTGGCCATGTAGGCCAGGCTCGCGTACACGATATCTCTCTCCTCTTCTGTATATCTGGGCTGAGGAGTGATCGCTCTGCGGATCTCATCCAGCTGCAGAATTTTTGCATTCACACCGTTTTCAGATAGCTCTGCCTTCACGCGCTGCGCGATAGTGGTTTTGCCGCAGCCAGGGAGGCCTGTAAACCACACAACCCAAGTCATAAATGAAGAGAGCTTAGGCCCGAATAAAAATCCATTCCTCCGAGATGCAGTATTTCCCTTGCTTTAATTCGTGTGTTAACTGTTGTCAAATTCTTAAATCGAACAAAAGATTAATATAAGTGTTTATGATATATAGACGTGCACCGAGGCTTATTGCCTACTGCACGTGGGTTTGGGCGAGGTATAAAATATGGTAGAAAAAAGAAATTTCGCATTGCGGGACGGAGCTGGGAACGAGATCGGAATCTTTTGTGGAAAGCAGCCGAGGCAAGCTGCCCTCAAGGCAGCAAATCGTGGCTTCACCGACATAAGGCTTCGCGAGAGGGGAACCAAGAAGGTCCACATATTCCAGGGTGAACGCAAACAGGTGCCAAAGCCAGTCAACGCACCGGGATGGATGCCTTCCAATATCTGGAAACCGAATGTCAAGAAGGTCGGTATTGAGAAGCTAGACGAAATTTAGAGTATCACAATTTTTATTATTAATTCACTGTTTTCTATTATTTTTTTATATTTATTTTTGTCATCCATTCATTATCAACTATTATCCATTCATTATCAACTATTATCCATTCATTAT
>CAZPUO010000264.1:0-3442 GCA_964589745.1 uncultured Methanotrichaceae archaeon | reverse complement strand
GCACGCACTTTCCTTGCCCGCCAAGCCGCGCCACTGCGCTCGCTCCCGCAAGGGCGCAAGGCCCATCCGGGCTGCCAGCCCTGAGTCCCTCCAACTCGTCAGGAGTGGCACATCGTAATCGGAGATGCCAATGAAGCCGGAAGATGCAGGGCCTTGCCTCGTCCGCTCATGGCTTGTAGATGTCTATTCCATTTACCCGTTCAAAATCACTATCATTGGTTGCGATGTTGGTGATGCCTTGAGCCTTCATCACAGCCAGGTGAGACGCATCGGATATCAAGAGCCCATGTCTATTCGAGAGATCGACAGCCATATCAAGTGCTGTTTCATCAAAGCTGCAAATGATAATCGGATAGTCTTTGAGGTCTGCATAGTTCTTCCAGACTTGCATAAGCTCAGATATTTTCTCGGGTTCTCGCTTTAACATATTCACTACGTTCTGCTCCGAGCACAATCTGTAGATTTTCGCGGCTTCGGCGACTATTAGCTTATGAAGCACTTCATTTAGCACAAGAGTGGAGGTAATTCCATTATATGAACCTGATTCTATTCTTGATAAGAACACGTTGCATGCGGGAAAGAACTTCGGGCGCTTCATTATGTGATATAAAAATATATTAGCATCAATAAATACGTCTGAAGATAATGGCAGCGACTCAAGCGAATTTATCACAGCCAATCCTCGGATTCTACAATTTCATCAATGAGATCAACGTCATCCAGTTCGATAGAGCCTGCCAATCTTTCAGTAATGTTCTTAACCGGCTTCAGAAGTATTTCCCCATCCCTAATTCTTAAAAATACCTTTTTACCTTCGCTAATCCCCAGCTCAACCATCACTGATGCTGGCAGTTCAATTAGCCCGCCTTTCTGGACGATAACCTCCATTAATCTCACCACGACAAAATTAACATGCTTGGCATCTAAAAATAGATTTCCTAAGATCCAAAAAGAGCATTTTCTGCGTAATCTCTCCTTGATCGCGATCCCGCGACTGCCCGCTCTGGGCATCCGTGAACCTAAGCAGGGCTTCGATGCGGATCTCCTTAGCTTATCGAGTCTCCTGGCATAATCTTGGACTGCATTTCATCATAAGACTTGGGTTAGTGTTCTGTTGCATCCTGTGGTGTTACAGCATTTTTGGACGATCGATTGATATTGATTTTACCAGGCCACCAACACAAGATTCAACAGAACCCGCGTCTTCATCCCGTCAGCCGGAACCTTCAGGATGACCGCCGCGGTCATCTGCGTTCCTTGCCCGCCAAGCTGTGCCACCGAACCTGCCCCCACCCGCATGTGCACGCGTGCGCAGTAGCGGATCGCCCCAGGGGTTCACCAGAACCGGAAGGCTGGATGCACCCTTCAATAACGGAACCACTGCCGGGACCGACGTGGACAGGCTGCATGACAATTCAGAATCTATGAAGAAAAATAATTGGCTATTTTTCTAAATAAATAGCCTCGATTGATCTGCAGCCTTCTACCAACTAGCGGCTCTGACTGAATGTGATTTCCGAGGACCTGATTTGCTCATGTGCTCCTGCCTGGAACTTCTAGGCAAACCCCTCGATCTATTCGGGATAGGCTCTGCAGCCGCACCCACGGCGTTCTTCGCCTTTTCTGAATGATACTGGTGCTTCATGACCTCAATTTTCAGCCGCGTGAGCCTCTCGATGCTGCGAAGTGAGTTGCGCTCATCTGCTGCGCAGAAAGAATATGCAAAGCCTTTCGCCCCTGCACGCCCAGTACGACCGATACGATGAACATAGCTCTCAGGCTCGACGGGCAGATCGTAATTTATAACATGAGATATGTCGTCGATGTCAATGCCACGCGCAGCAATATCAGTTGCAACAAGCACCTTTAAATGACCCGATTTGAAATCACGCATGGTCTTGGTGCGCTGGTTCTGCGACTTGTTGCCGTGAATTGCATCGGCGTTGATTCTGTTCTTGTTGAGCATCATTGCGATCTTGTCCGCCCGATGCTTCGTGCGGGTAAACACAAGAACGCGCTCCAGATCTTGCTGCGCTAGAAGCCCCAGCAATAGCGGATACTTGTTGTTCTGATCCACAAAGAAAACACGCTGTTCGATGCAATCGAGCGTGCTCGCCTGTGGAGCCGCCTCGACACGCACTGCATCCTTGAGCAGCCTTTCGGCAAATTCGCCTGTCTGAGGCGACATAGTGGCCGAGAAGAAAAGCGATTGACGTTTCAGCGGCAGCGCCGAGACTATCTTGCGTACATCCTTGATGAAACCCATGTCAAGCATCCTGTCTATCTCGTCAAGAACGAAGAACTCGACACCCTTCAGCTTAATGAAGCCCTGGTTCATCAGGTCGAGCAGCCGACCGGGTGTGGCGACGAGGATATCGACGCCTCGGGAAAGCATCCTGACCTGTTGCCCTTGATGGACGCCACCGAATATTGCCGTGTGTCTGAATCTGAGAAATTGGCCGTATGTGGCAAAGCTCTGATCTATCTGTGCAGCAAGCTCTCTTGTTGGCGCAAGCACAAGTACGCGCGGCGCTCCTGGCAGGGGAACCTTGAGATCTTCAGACATCCTTTGCAGTATGGGCAGCACGAATGCTGCGGTCTTGCCCGTGCCTGTTTGAGCAATGCCCATCAGATCCTTGCCCTTCAACAGATGTGGTATGGCCTGCATCTGTATCGGCGTGGGAGTGATATATCCTTCTTTGGCCAGTGCTCGTTGAAGCGGATCTATGATATTTAGATTTTCAAATGACATTTTTACCTCTTGATGATTATCGGGTGATGCTTCTCATCGAGTTGAAGTTTTATGGAACGGATCTGAGATACATCTTCAGATATCGTTTTCACTCCGCCCTAACAGAACCAGCATTTCTCAGTAAAGTGCCCCTGCATCCGGTAGTGCCACAAAAACATCTCAACAATTTCTTGAATCGACGCAATGAAGCCAACTACTCACGTGTTCTCTGGACTATATATCTGTCGGTCAAAACTACAGAGCAGAGCCCGCGTCCTGGCGGTGGACGGACCTGCACCCGTAGCGTCAGGCTGGATGCACGGATCATAGCGAAATCGCTGCCGAAACCAACGTGAGCAAGCTGAACTTTTGGCCTTGGATTCCGGCTGATTGGAAGTCGCTTGGGCTGGCATTTACCTATCCTGAGATATTTCTACCACATCACGTTTACGCGGACAAGCTCGGACGCAAGGTGGTTTGCGTGACGGTGGACGGCCTGACGCAGATCGTGGTGCAGATCGACGGGCGAAACACCTAGCCGTTGCATCAGACTTGTTTAGCTCGGATCTGGCGGATAATCCATCGGTGCCAGGCATCAAGCAGACTATGAGACGACTATTGATAGGAAGATAAGATATGGTCCTGGAGCGAGATTTGGTCGTGTCTCTAATCTACTGAAAAGTATATATTGCATTGCTACATCCTGTTCCT
>CAZPUO010000263.1:0-3448 GCA_964589745.1 uncultured Methanotrichaceae archaeon | reverse complement strand
AGGTTGCCAATGCCCTCCTGGCGGCTGATGCGGCCCATGAAGATTATGGCCTTCTTCTCTGGAAGATCATGTTCGGAGAGCCTTTCGCTTATCTCCAGGAAGCTCCGGGCCGGGTAGTTGGACACGATGAACAGTGGCTTTCCTTTCGACTCTTTGTAGGACGCTACCTTGTCTGCCAGAGGGCGGTTGACTGCAGTGATCAGATCAGCTCCCTTGGCCAGCTCGCGCTCGAAGTGCTCCCCCACAGGCCTTGCAACCGGACCAAAAGCCATCTGCAACTCGACGCCCCAGGGGGAGCGGTAGTCGTAGATGAGTTTCTGAAAACACGAGCCCTTCAGCTTCGTTAAGCCGTGATAAATTATATCAGGCACATTGAAGATGTGAACGACATCCGGTTTTTCCGATCGCAGCGTTCGCCTGGCCTCTCTGGCCACGCCCAGCCAGCTTCTGGTAGTGAACCTAGGCACGATGACGTCGAACCCCTGGCTCTCCAGGGTGCCTTTGAACATCATCAGCCGTGTCGTCCTCTCCGGCTGATTGGAGAGAAGAAGGACTCTCATTTGGTCTGACCTTTGAGCGCGGCTTTGTCGTCGGGGTATTCAAACTTAAGCAGGAATGGATCAAAGAGCAGATCCGCTCTTTCGGGCTCTATGCGACGCAGTCCCATCCTCTCGATCTCTTGTTCGTTTAGCAGTGGATCGTAAACGTAAGCGCTCAGACCTTTTTCCATGAGGAGCCTGACCAAAGCCAGGTTGCGGCTGTGGTAGAATTCCTTGACTCCGGCGCGAAAAGTGATGCCGCTGATGCAAATCTTGACCTCGGCCAGGGGTTTTTCGACTTTCATGCACTGCAGCAGGATCTCTTTAGCCCAGTACTGGATCATCTCGTCGTTGACCTGGCGAGAGCCGCGAAGCAGGCTGCAGTGGTCAAACAGCTCTCGCTTCTCCATCTCCTTAATCAGGAACCAGGGATAAACGGGTATGCAGTGGCCGCCTACTCCCGTGGAGGGCAGGTGAATGTGGCAGTACTGGTGGTTCGCGTATTCCCTGGCCTCGAAGAAGTCCACGCCCAGCTCCTTCGCGATCTTGAAGAGCTCATTGGCCAGGGCGATGTTCAAGTCCCTATAACATCCTTCCATCACCTTGATCATCTCCGCGACTTTGGCCGAACTGACCATATGAAGATTGGAGATGAACTTCTTGTAGACCTGATAAGCCCTAAGCCCGCTCTCCTCGTTCGTTCCCCCGATCACTTTGGGAAACTCACGCAACCGCGAAAGGCTGTATCCGGTCATGATTCTCTCCGGCGAGTAGGCCAGGAAGAAATCACCCAGCTTCAAGCCGCTTGCCTCCTCCAGCCAGCCTCTTATTTTGGTGTCAGTGGTTCCGGGCGGAAAAGTGGTCTCCAGGACCACCAGGTCTCCTTTCTTCAGGATCTTGCCCAAAGATCGAACCGCTTTCTCCATAATGGCGAAGTCGGGGTTGAAGCTCTGGTCCACGAAAAGGGGTACTATTACTATGAAGGTATGGCAGACTCTCGCATCCTCGAGTCGCGGCGTGGCTACGAGGCCTTTGCCCCCGTGAAGCCTGATCAGCTCCTCCAGGCCAGCCTCCTCCGGGATGGGGTTGACGCCCTGGTTGACAAGCCGGCAGCGTCCCGCGTCGATATCCACGCCCACAACCTTGATTCCGCTGTCAGCCACTACTGCAGCCAGCGGCAACCCGGCATTGCCAAGACCAATGACTGCAATCTCCGCTGTATCCTCAGGCATATCACTTATCCTTCCTGATCTCCACGTTCTCTCCACAAGTTTCGCATTTGTAAACGGTTTTGCGAACGTCATCCTCTGCGATCCTGTGCAGCTTTCGACCGCAGTAGCAGATCCATCCTTTCTGTTTGCCAGGGTTGCCAAAGATCAGGGCGAAGGGCAGCACATCCTCTGCCACGACCGATCCGGCGCCTATCATGGCATACTCGCCCACGGTTATGCCGCAAATGATGGTGGCGTTGGCTCCGATGCTCGCGCCTTTGCGCACAAGCGTTGGTACAACGCGCTCCTCATCCCAGATAAAAGCGCGCGGGTAGAGGTCGTTGGTGAAGGTGGCCGAAGGACCGATGAAGACATCGTCCTCGATGGTCACGCCCTTATAAACCGAGACGAAGTTCTGGATCTTCACGTTGTCCCCGATCTCTGCTCCGGTGTCGATGTAAACGCTCTTTCCCAGATTGCAGTTTTTTCCCACCCGAGAGCCCGCTCGCACATGGGCAAAGTGCCAGATCCGGGTTCCTTCGCCGATGTCCTCGCTCTCGACGATCGCCGTGGGATGGGCATAGTAACGCCCGTCGACGCCCATCATTTCCTCAATCCCTTCTTGATCTCCTCGCAGATCAACAGGTTTTTCAGGGCCTCTTCTGGAGTGACGGGAAAGCTTTTGCCGCTTTTTGCAGAGTCTAAAAAGGCCTTGAGCTCAACCTTGAGGGGTTCCACCTTATTGACCAGAACCTTCTCGATGATGTTTTCCTGCGTATACCTTTCATTTTCAACAGTGTACTTCCCTGGCTTTCGGTAGACATAGACCTCTTGTGCCATGAAGTCCCCTTCCGTGGTGATATCCTCAGCCTCGACGTAAAAGGTCCTAAACTTCTTGGAGGCGAGGCGGCTGGCGGATATTGTGACCACCGAATCAGAGAAAACTACCATGGCCTCGCAGACATTTCTGCTACCGGCACTGCAAATCCTGTAGTCCTCCTCGCCCCGGAAGAGAACATTGAAGACGATGTCGATATCGTGGATCATGAGATCCTCAACCACAGACGCATCGGTGATGCGGTTGGAGGTCGGATTGTGTCTTTTAATGGATACGTAGTCCGGCCGCTCTGCGATCTTTTTGATCTCTTCGACGATGGGGTTAAACCGCTCGATGTGGCCTACGCCTGCAACCAGTTCTTTTCCTTTAAGAAGCCTCAGAAGCTCTTCTCCTTCCTTGACCGTCAATGTTATTGGCTTCTCGATCAGGCAGTCCAAGCCCGCTTCAATGACTCTCTTGGCGATCTCGAAGTGGTACCTCGTGGGCACACAGATGCTCACCGCCTCCACCTTGCCAAGAAGCTCCTTTTGGGTGTTGCAGACGGTGGCGAACTCCTTGGCCTTTGCGGCGTTCTCAGGAACGGGATCAAAGACGTAGAGGTTCTCGACCCCCTTCATCTCCGAGTAAACGCGCACATGGTTTCTGCCCATGGCTCCGACACCGATAACTCCAACGTCCATGCTCAAACCTCGAAGCCGTTCACGGTCTCGACAATGTACTCCAGGTCTTCCTGCTTCAAGGAGGGATGAACAGGCAGGCTCAAGACTCTGCGGGAAACATCTTCGGATATCGGGCAGCGTTCTTTGCCGTAGCCCAGCTCCCGGTAAAGGGGCTGCTCGTAGACGGGCTTGGGGTAGTGC
>CAZPUO010000262.1:0-3450 GCA_964589745.1 uncultured Methanotrichaceae archaeon | reverse complement strand
GATACGGATGCCCTTCATCCCCGCTGCAAGCAGCGGGGTATTCGTTTAAAAATAATTGCCTGGAAGCATTGGGTACTGTAATTCCCACAACTTGTTTTTTGTTCGTATCTGATTATTACATTCTCCTCTGTCAGCTTAGAACATCAGAATGCTAGCTTCGATGCCGTCAACCATCAATTCTTATCCAGCAACTCTGATCGGCTAGCCCTTAGGAAATCTAGAGCAAACTCGATCACAAAATCTGCATCACCTCTGCTCACAAGTGTGCCACCGTATTGCACCTCATGCCTGGAAAGCCTGATACGGTCGAAGGTGCAGACAAGATCCGAGATCTCACCACTGTAGAGACTTTTGAGGGCAACGCCGAGACAATAATGGCTTCTCTCGGTGTAGCCTTTTGCAAAAAGAAGCGCTCTTGCAGAATGGAACGCGCTGTTATAGGCGGTAATCTCTGTTACCTCATACTCCTCGATCTCCAGGTTCTTCTTGGCGGATCTCAAAAATCTCTCCGCGATCTCAAGCGATCCTTTGACCCTTTCTATCGCCCCTGGGTCCCTCTTGATCAGGCCCTCCTCAATACACTTCTCAAATCTCAAAGCTCCGCTCCCTTTACCAGCACATGTTTCCTCAGAACGCTCTCTGCAAATATCTCTCCTCTCTTCTTCATCTTCTCCCAACCAAGGTGAGAAATTACTGTTAGCTGAATCTCCCTGCCTAGGTCCTCCTGAAGTTGGAGAACAAAATCCTTGTTCACGTCTGTTTCTTCTCCTACAATTACCAGGATATCCAGATCGCTCCTCTCATCGAGGTTTCCAGCTGCAAAGCTGCCATAGATCGCCAGAGACGCGTTGCCCTCGACGATGGTGTCTATCTTTAATCTCTTGAGCAACAGAAGATGGTAGGTTTTCATTGTTTCTTTTACTGCGAAATCTTCTCTGTTAAGCTGAAAAAGTCTGAGGTTTCCTTTTTTTCTCTCCAAAATCACACCTTCCATTACGAGATCGTCGCAATATTTTTTTGCACTGCTGGTGCTTATCTTCAGATCTAAGGATAGCTCTCTGAGGTATATTTCCTTGGAAGGATGGACTAGAAAATACTCCATCACTTTGAAGCCTACGCAGTTCTTCAACAACTCCATTCAAATTATAGAAAGATTTTTCGATTAAAAAAACTATCGTTCGTTAAAAAGAAAGATCGTTCGATAAAACGAACGGATAAAAATCCATTAATACTATTTTTAGGGTTTCAGTCTCTTTATCTCCAAATACCGCACGCCCTCGTCCGGGTAGGCGAACACCATCTGCTTCCTGACCGAATGCGCCAGCCGTACCGCCCTGGAGAGCACGGGCGGCAAGAAAACATGATCCTCAGGCACGGTGTGCACCAGATACTCGGAATGAGGAACCTTCGCCAGCCCTTCAACCGCCTTGTAAACCCTGAAGTGCGTTCCGAACTTGAAGCCAGTCTTCACCACCAGCTTTCTGTCCCGCAGATCTCTATAAACCTTGAACTTAAGGTCGAAGTCGCTCTCGATCTGGCGGGCACGGGCCATAAAGCCGCTCTGGTCTAGCGGCATCCCGGAGCGGTCCTGCAGCTGGATCAGCCCTTTTTCCAGAAGGTACGCCGACTCGACCAGGGAGAGCTGCAGGCGTTCGCCCACCGGCTTGCCGTAGAATCCATGCTCGTGGAGCCGCCGCGAGGCTTCAGCGTCCCAGAGCACCACCCGGTCCTCCAGCAAAGTTGCCATGCCGCCTTGCACCTCTTCTTCCATCTTGCCTGACATTGCTTTCTCTTTGGCCTCGTAGAAGGTGATGTCGCTTTCTTCATCCACGATGGCCAGCATCAGCTTCTTTCTCATCTGTGCCGCGACCCGGACAGGCTCAATGATATCTTTTAACGGCAGGGGCATGCGCTCGGAGATGACGAGCACGTAAAACTCGGCTGGAGACTTTCCAGGGTGGCCGCCTCGCGGGTAGACGCGAAAATCGGGCCGCCCAGGCTGAACATAGTAGCCGCGCTCCCGCAGATCCTTGTAGACCACGTACCTGAACTCGAAACCCTTTTCCAGAGAGGAAGCAGCCTGGAAAAGGGCCTTGAAGTCCAGCTCTTTTCCATCCGAGGACACCTTTATCCTGGATCTGTCCAGCAGGTAGGCCGCCTCCACCAGCGACAGCTCCAGGCCCTTTCCCCTGGGCCTGCCAAAGTAGCCCTGCTCGTAGAGATCGGGCACGGCCTCGGGGCCGAGCCGGACCTTTTCATTCTTCAGCTGGCCTTGGAGCTCCTCTGGCATGATGAGATGGTTTGGTTGGAGGTTCCGGCTCTTCAGCAGCTCAGCCTGTTCGGCCAGATACCGTGCATGACGCCCATGGACTTGTCCACGAAGGCGTGAACGTCCGCCGCAGGATAGCCGCAGGATAGCAGGTAGGACTCGACGTGGTTTGGCACAGCAATGGACATCTGCTCCACCATGGAGACCGTCTGAAGAATAGTGTAGTCTCCCAGCCGGAAGGGTATGATGGCATCGGAGACGAGAAGCTCGAAGATCTCAGGGCTGATGGGTCGCTCGATGCCGGAAAGGAAGGCTTCCAGGATCTCGCTCGTCCACTCATGCTTCTTGCCCTCATCCTGGTAGGGCATTACTACCACCTCACGAGTATTGGCAAACTGCTCCACCAGCTGAGCGGGCTTGACATCGCCCTTGAAGACCATGTTAAGGAAGTTGGTGTGAGGCACCGTCGTCGGAACCTTGCTGGCACGAATGGAGAACTTGACCTCCTCGAAGACCGTGCCTGCATCCGTGCCCTGATGGCCGGCGCCTTTGCCGAACTGGATGGCGCTGGGCGAAGCCCTGACAATGGTGTGGGGATCTCCATGCCTGCGGTCGATGTTGCCTAAAATTGCCACCAGACCCAGAGGTCTCGCCGCCAGAGCCAACCTGGATAGTCCGGTGGTGTTGCAGCTCGTACACTGCACTAATCTTGGTTTGGCCTTCAGAAACATCTCATAATTTTCTAAGCCGAAGAAGAACTCGCGGGCGAAATCGGCCTTCAGCTCGTCGGAGATCTTCACCTTCTTGCTTTCCTCCAGTGACTTTTGAATCTCAGGTCTGTCTGCGCCTCCCATCAGGGAAACAAAGCAGCCATGAGCTAGACCCGCCTCGACGTAAGGCAGCTCCTCGTCGCCGGGAGTTCCCACCATTACGAAATCCGATGCCTCAAAGAAGTCGTCGTAGCCTCCATCGATCTTGACGCCAGCCTTCTCCCATTTCTCTTTGTCTGCATTATCGCTGACAAAAGCCTTAACACCAAACATGCGGTTGAACTTGGCCACGATGGACATGGCCCTGCCATGGGGACGACGAAGCAACACATTCAGGTCGCCCTGGATGCCAGCAGCCTTCTTGACCTGCTGCAGCGCGAGAATCGTTCGCTTATTCTCTGTTCCGTCAAA
>CAZPUO010000261.1:0-3452 GCA_964589745.1 uncultured Methanotrichaceae archaeon | reverse complement strand
ATATTAACTTTAATAAAAATATAAAACTATTATCTATTTTGGAATGACCATATAATTGCCAAAGATCAGACACATCGGAGGCTTTAATTTCATGCTCCGAGTTATGAAATTAAGATTAAATGAAATGCAAATACTTTGAGATTATAAAATTGGCACGCAAGATCCAAACCTTAATACATTAGGACAGAGAATGAAGGCCAAATGGCATGTCTGTAACCCATAACTTACCAAGGATTATTTAGTCTCCTACAGCTGTGTTGGAATGGTGGGAAAATGAGCGCGGCACAAAGAGAATATTTAAAGGGCGCGGTTGTCGATTCGCAACTGGGGAAGAGAAAGATCGATTCTGAAGGAGCTCCCATCTCCGGCATGAGGATGGAGGTCTCTAAAGCCTACTCTGGGGTTCCTGCATTGCTCCAGAAGGTCATCAACGAAGGCGATACACCGACCTGGGCTGGCATAACGGGTTCTTATGGAGGCATTCCAGGGTTGTCCGGAGATGTTGTCACCAAGGGCGATTCGGCGGCATGGAGGGAGATTAAGAATAAAATAGATTATATATATAATAATCTGGATTTCATCCTTGCGGGGCTGGACAGGGAGACCGACTTTGCCAGAGAGGTACAATCACAGATAAAGTTGGGAAAGAAATTGTTGTTCAAGCCCAACCTGGTTGCTCCATATATCATAGATCCGAGGACGCATGGCGAAAGTGTGGGTGATCCCATCTGTACTCAGTGGCCAATGGTCGCCGCTTTGATGAGATGGTTCCATGACAGACTTGACATAAGCTATTACCAGATGGCGCTGGGAGAAGCATCAACAGGCACATTCAACGCAGTATCCCTATTTTACAATCTCACCGGAAAAGCCATAACTACAGAGGCGGTTTTGGAGGGACGAAGTGGCGATTTCTACGGTGGTTGGGCCTTCTTCTTCATTCGAAGGTACCTGGCCGAGCGCCATCCTTCCTCCCATAAAGACGATCCTATGAAAGGCTATGAGGATAGCGTTGCGGGAAGGTTCATTCCGCCCGGCAGGGCCGGGGACAGACTGATGATCTACGACCTGAACAAGCTTCAGGATGATACGTCTAAGGGAAGGACAGTATCTGTTCCCGATGGTGCAAACTTCAAGGAGATTACACTCCACAAAGCGATCATAGGCGGCGATCCGCATGACGCCAACGACATGAAGGATTATCCGGGCTCTGTCCTGGTGAATGTTCCCAAGCTGAAGATCCATGCCCAAGACCTTATAACCAATGCTATCAAAAATCTAGGAATAGGCCTTTACCCTACACAGTGCGCCTCTGGGAAGGGGAAGGACGATACATCCTGGAAATATTCCTACCCATCGACATCAATTCCTATGCAGAAAGGAAAGCTGCCGCACTCACCGTGGGTCCTCAAGATAAATGAAGACACGAATCTGCCTGTTAAAGATGAGAAGGGTGAATACATCGCTACAAAGACCGCAGGATTTTCGGGAACTCAATCTGATGTCATCAGAGCGGTGCAGAGCCAGAATGTGTTCATGGTGCACGTAGTTGATGCCATAGATATGATAAACATCAGCCACGATCCCGATGGCAATGGCGTCAGAGTTCCAGAGGGCTTTGTCTGGGCATCTCTGGACTGCGTGGCCCTGGATCTCTTCTGTGCGAGATACTGCTTCAAGACCCTCCCCATGCTTGAAGCGATGAAGCTTAAGGATGAGAATGGGTGGGCTACAGAATTTGTCCATCACGTGCCTGTGGCGAAGGTCGAAGGTAAAAATATAGTAACCGGGGAAGGCTTCGATTCGCCTCTATTCAGGTATAACTTATACCGTTATGCTGAAGAGAGAGGTGTAGGGCAGCAGAAATACTACATTGTGGGCTGGGACAGCCTGACAGAGACGCCATTGGCTTCCCTTGGAGGACACCTGGGCAGGATAGATGATGCAAAATTCATTGAGCTCATGACAAAAACGATGTATTACAATCCCCTCACTATTTTACATGATTTGCAGAAGACCATTTTAAGTTACGCAAAAGCGCATGACGACCTGACCGGCTCATCGCTCTTTAAGGAATTCATGGATAGATTTGATGAGAACGGAGATGGCGTGATAGATTACGACGAGAAGGGGCGAGGAATAGAGACGGCAAAGTTCCCCATAATCACACATGCTGCTTATATTCAATTGACTGCAGAATACGGCTCGTTAAAGGCATCTTTCTATACACCCGCGTGTTTCTTCAAAAATTCCGATAAAAATTGGAATTCGGAGGGTCATGATTTCACAAAAGAGCAAATTGTTGTGATGACCGCGGCAGACGCATTCAAATATTCGCAATCTGAAGCCGTGCATGCAGACTTCTTTGTCCCTGGAATGACTTGGGGCAGAGGCATGTGGCCGAGCTGGCAGTCGGCCACTTATTGGCAATATATTGGGGGGTTATATGGTTCCGTATTCCCCAAATACATCAAGCTAGGATCTCTATATGGCCTGGTGTTCCAATATGCCGATAAGGTTCTAAATGCGGGCAAGTATACTGGAAGCGTCGATCAGCAGATAAGTGATCCCAGTTCTATTGATAGATATTTTGAGGCCCTCTCCAAAGGCGCAGATCCGCTGAATTTCACGTTTTATGTGCCCGCAGGGTCAGGCTACGGAACCCTTGAAAAGGCCAAGATACCCAATGTGGAGGAGACGGATGACCCCAAAAAGATTTGGACAGCCCACTTTGATGGCGGACGGGAGATCTGGTAAGCTTAAACTGGGCACATATAAGCATTAGGTTCAGTTTGAAGCCTAAGGATCATTGATGATTTGCAGATCAATTATCATAGGGAAATTAGTGATCTTTTAGGCATTACATTTTAATTCTTGCTACCTTTCCTCGATTATGATTATATTCCTTCAATGAATCTTTCCTTCTTACGTTCTCGATTTCTATAGTTCAGATATTTCATATCTTTTTTATATATTTCAAGATACTATTAATCTCATCGATCTGATTTGTATGCACGACTTCTCATTATAGCTATTTTACTCCTACCAGTTGCCGCGGTAGAATCAACTAGTTGGTGAACTGCAGAGCGATGGCATGATTCCTCGAAAGGTATATGCTGATGTCCTTCCGAGAGGAATGCTCACCTATTATCTTCGGAAAGACGGTAGCGCCCATCCTGGATTAGTGCGTTCTCGGGCTGTAGATACTCATTATGATAAGTGCAACATGGCGCGAAGTTACGGTCGTGAATTCGCTACCCTGAATAGTTCTTTTTGCTTTCGGAACTCAAAAGCTAATCGATTTTGTTCACCGGAGGTATTTGGATTATATTTTCATCCAATCAGGCGCTCAATCCTTTAAGTAATATTTTATTTTTAAGTGAATACCCCGCAGCTTGCTGCGGGGATGAGCATGAAAACCGACTTAAGGGTCGTTGCATATTCGGTGTATG
>CAZPUO010000260.1:0-3467 GCA_964589745.1 uncultured Methanotrichaceae archaeon | reverse complement strand
GGTCATCCAGTGCGTAAAAGGCCTCACTGGAATGCTTCTTTGCCATCTCCGCCAGCCTCTGCCCGTAAACTTGGTCCTCTTTCCTCAGCGCCCTGGACGCCTTCAGCCACCTTTCTGAAACCTCCTTCACGCCCATCCTCATGCTCTCAAAGCTCCTGCCCATGGTCACTCTCCAGAGAGAACGTTACCGGCCATTCGTGCTCTTCGCGCCAGTTCCTTTCCTCCAGGCGTCTTTGAATCATATCCTCGATATCCTCGGGCCGAGCCCGGAAGATCTCTGCCAGGATCTCCTTAGCAGTCTGCAGCTCGAGAACCTTGAGGCTCGCAGCTTGCCGCCTTGGCGAAAAAAGCCGGACTTCACGTCTGCGAGGCCATTGAAGGGACGGCCAGCTCACGAGAACGCCTCCAGCGTGGTCTGGTCCCTCTGCGTCTTCGGAAGATCCTTAGAAACTATCCTCTGTCCTTCCTCGAAATAGAACGCTCTATCCGCGTTAATTATCAAATCCTCCAGGAACGGATCAACGGCATGAGAATAAAGCAATACTGCCGCCCCCTTCGAAGCATCACCCAAGGCATGGGAGACATACTCAACCATCTCAGCCGCATCATCATACAGCATCGGATCATGCTCGACGATAATGAGCGAGTGATGGGCCTCCTCCAGGGTAGTCATGAGCTGGAAGACGGTGAAGCTCCTCCGGATCTCCAGCTCTGTGAACCTGCGGTCCAGTTTGCTCAGAATGCCTGAGTAATTGCCGGCAACATAAAGCACTTTAAACCTCTGCAGATTCAGATTCTTATTCAGTGCCTGGATGAACATCTCCCTTGGCGCCACCAGGATATTGAAGGATCTGGGTCTGAGGGTAATGGTAGGATGAAGCTCGAAGTCCATATTAGCTATCTAGGGCTTTGGAGGATAAGAGCCAACTGAGGGCGCGGCGCGAAAGTGATTTCACCGCTCACCTCGGAGCCAAATCCCCAAGGCCTGAAGAGGCGCTCCCGGTGAATCCCCTCTCGACTGTCATGATCCTTTTTTGAGTGAATATACCAAGACAAAACAAATCAAGATAAACGAGCCTCCGCTGACCAGATCTTGATGGTGCAGGCTTTGGAACGGCAGCCCCTGGCTGCCGTCTGCCGCTTCTGGCGCGAGATAGACGGCTACTGGATCTACAGCTTCACGCTTTGGCTCCTACTGACCTTTCGTGGCGAGGCAACCAGCGGGACACGTAGCAGGAGTTCAGGCTGAGGTCCATGACGGAAAAAGAGATGCAAAGAAAAAGATGAGGCAGAGTAGTATCCCACGTGGGGAATGCCGGTATGTGCGGCTACAATTTAGAGCGATAGCTTATCTTAGGTCTCTCGCCTACGGATATCATGAGATTAGCGCCTGGGCTTCCTGGCCCGCACTTTTATGCTTGAGACCGTGGCCGCCATCGCTTCAAGCTCTTTTTCCTTTCCAGAGGATACCTTTTCTACCAGGGCCTGCCCAATCGGGTCGCTCTTCAAGAGGTCCAGGGATAAGATCGACTCCTCGATTATCTCGACGTCCTCAAATCCGGATGACTTTATGATCTCTAGATAACGCTCTTTTTCTACAGCTCCGGAAAGACAGCCGACGTAGGCCTCAGCGGATTGTTTCACAAAATCGGGAAGACCCCGGAGCAGCACCATATCCGATACCATCAGCCTGCCGCCGGGCTTGAGGACACGAAAGGCTTCCGCAAAGGCCTTCTTCTTGTCGGGAACAAGATTGATAACGCAGTTTGAAATGGTGACATCGGCTGAATCATCCTCAACCGGAAGAGATTCCAGCTCGCCCAGACGAAACTCCACATTGCCAAAATTTCCTTTGGCGGCATTCTCCCTGGCCCTCTCCACCATTTCCGGGGTCATATCCACTCCAATCACCCTGCCCTTCGGCCCTGCTTTTCTGGAGGCCAGGAAGCTGTCGAATCCTGCTCCTGAGCCAAGGTCGAGAACGGTCTCCCCTTCTTTTATTGAGGCTAAAGCAATGGGATTTCCACAGCCGAGACCTAGATTTGACCCAGACGGCGCAGCCTTCAGGTCTTCCTCAGAATAACCTATCTTCCTGCTGATAGCTTCAGGGGAAGCCGATCCGCAGCATGAGCCTTTTGACGGACAGCAGGAGCCGCCTTGTCTGGCGATATCTCCGTATCCTTTCCTCACCAGCACCTTCAACTCCGAATCTTTCATTTCCGAATCCTTAGTTTCCAGGTCCTTCATTTCATCATCCCTTTATTTTCATATTTTTATTTTCTTCGTCATCATTTGTTTTGGAATAGCTCCTTGGCAACCGGCCCAAGGAAGGTCTTGACCATCTCCTCCAGATTCTCAACCTTTATCAGCGAGATACACAGGACCTTGCCGTCCTTCTGCCAGCTCACCACCGCCAGCTTATCCCCGGCGCGGATATCGGCCTTCTCTCGTATCTCTTTGGGAAGCACCATCTGGCCTCTTTCATCCATGCTGATGATGGACTCAACCTTACAGCAACAGAAGTCGGCAGGCGTACAACAGGGTTTGTTTTCCTTTTCGCTCATGATTTGATTCCTCTGAAAATAAGAGTTCTTCTGAGTATTTAACTTTTTCTGATAAATCTGATTAATCTGATAAACCTGATTAAGCGTGGGTTCCCTACTATGACTGGGGTTAATCCAACTTTATATCGTTGTATCGTAGTATCGCGATAAGTTTATATCTGAATACGAAACTAAATTAATATTATCATGACCCAAAAATCCGTCTCAGATCTGCGTGTGAAGATCCTCAATGCCCTGTCTGACCCCACCAGGCTTGAGCTGCTGGAATTTCTCTCAAGCGGCGAGCGCTGCGTCTGCGAGATCCTTCCCGCCTTTCAGCGGTCGCAATCGACCGTCTCCAAGCACCTCAATATTCTCCACGAGGCCGGCATCCTGGAGCGAAAGGTGGACGGCAAGAGGACCCTTTACAGCATAAAAGACCCTCTTGTATTCGATCTGATGAGAATTGTGGATGCCCTAGCTCTTAGGCAGATAACCCAGCTTGCCGAGGCGGGAAAAATTCTGGAAAGATCTCTCACCAGCAGGAGCTGATCTTGTGGTTACGTATACCATTGCTGCTGCTCTTCAGGCCGGGCTCACTACTCTGCTGGAGTACATATCAGCCCACGTCCTGACCTGCCTGATCCCGGCCTTCTTCATCGCCGGAGCCATCGCGGCGCTGCTGCAAAAAGAGACCGTGCTGAAGTACTTCGGACGAGACGCCCCCAAGTGGCTCTGCTACAGCGTAGCCGCTACTTCCGGAACCATCCTTGCGGTCTGCAGCTGCACCATCCTGCCCATGTTTGCAGGCATTGAGAAGAAGGGCGCAGGCATCGGACCGGCCACAGCTTTCCTATTCTCTGGCCCGGCCATCAACCTGCTGGCCATCGTCCTGACGGCGCGGGTACTGGGCCTTGATCTGGG
>CAZPUO010000259.1:0-3473 GCA_964589745.1 uncultured Methanotrichaceae archaeon | reverse complement strand
GGAACATGCCCCGCCTGCTTGCAGCGGGGTCCGCCGCCGCAACGTTTGACTTTTAACAAAAAATTTCTTTAATCAATTTAAATTATATATAATTACATGTTATGAGCACGGCAGCCAGTCCACACTTATCTCTCCAGGTTGGCTGCCGGACCAAAGCTGAATGAACTTCTCAATTGAGAAAACTCCCGTCATATCATCCACGCTGCGGCCAATGAGTGGGTGGCGGCCTTTGATGGTGGTGCTTGGATCGACGGACTGCCAGGCGATGTGAGCCTTGCCGATGACTTGAGAGTTGATGCTGGCCTCCAGACCTCCCGAGACGAAGGTTGGATCGGTTCCGGTTGAGTCTGTTTCGGACGAATCGGTCCCATAAGATCTGGTGCTGACCTGAGTATTTCGGTCCAGTTGCTCGAGATCGGTGTAGGCCTCGGTCAGGGACGCCCCAGTGTCGTAGTTCTTGACACAGAGAATGTCCTTTTGCCCTTCGTTGTTCATGGCCATGGTGAAGCCGAGAGGCATCTCCGCCATCCCGCAAGACGTCCAGATAACTGCCGTTATCACCAGGTAGATCAGCATTGTCCTCACCCCAATCACCTCAACATCGATGATTGTCGTACATGCATTTTAAGTTATTGCCCGATTTTATGAAAATCGACGAAAGCTCAACTGCTGCAAAAATGGAAGTGATATTTGCCCCTACCCTTAAAGCTGGCTTCCTGCGGAAAATGAATCGGAATTGGATAGGTCAAGATCTAGCGCCTTGTCGTAGTTAGCCATCGCCATAGCTGCCCCTGAGGAAAGACCGATCTGCTTGGCCGGACCATTACACTTCCGTGTATTCGCCCAAAAGCCGGCAGAGCGCACATGGCCAGTAACAGTGACGATTGTGACAGCGAGCCTTAATGACCCTTCTTTTGCCTGAGAGGTAACAATTTCTGCCTATCGCCTTGGAGAGCCGTGACCTGCATCCAGCTAGCTCTTTTCCTTCTATACATTGTCAAGGAACTCGTTCCATCTCTTGGCCTGGCCAACCTTTCGCTGTATCAAGTCTAGTGTCTCGTCGGTGTGCTGCTTCCTTTTCAGCAGATCCTTGAGATCCAGGAGCGTTCTGATGACTCCTGCGGTTTCATTGAATATCTGCTTTGCCTGCTTATGGGTTAGCCTTTCTTCCCTCAGAACATCCTCTTCTTGTCTCTCTTTCCTCTCCAGGAGGTCGATCATTTCCTCAATCTGCTGCTGCTCTTGCTCGGTGATCTCCTTCTCATTGATGAGCCTCCAGATGAGATGGTGCAGTTCGATATTGCCCTTCGCGACGTTAATTTCGGGCGGAAGGTCTTTCTCAGTCTGGTGGAACTTCTCCATCTCGCAGATCAAATCCTTCCGTTCAACCTCGCACTCCACAGGCTCTTTCACCCCCACCCATACCAGAACGCGATGTAGATTGGCCAGCAGCTTCCTGCGTTCCTCCTCAGTTAGGTAGGCGTCGATCTCGTTCTTTACCTGGCTGTCGCTTTTTTCTATTTGGGACATGGCTTCTCTCAAATATCCAAGCTTATTACTATTAAATATTATTATTATTCATCAGCTCTTCGAAATGCTTCTCCTATCGGCAAGTACTTTCCCCAAATCAGATATCGGCTAGTGAACGCTCCCCGTCCTAAAGGGCGTGGCTTCTATCGCTTTTGCGAAGAGATTGCATCCCCAATCTCAGAATGTTGATTGCCGCATTGAGATCTCTATCCATAGACAAGCCACATTCCAAGCAGCTATGGACTCTTTCAGAGAGATCTTTTTTGACTATTTGTCCACACCTAGAACACATCTGAGATGTTTGCCTTGGATCTACCAGTACAACTTTTGAGCCAGCATATGCTGCTTTGCTCTCGGTTGATTTTACCAGCATGTTCCAAGCTGCATCCGAGATGGACTTTGCTAGGTTGTATTTCTTGAGCATATTTCTGATATCAAGATCCTCGAAGACTATTACACCAAACCGATCTACCAACTGACAGCTAACCTTGTTGGCGAAATCGTTTCGCCTGTTGGCGATCCGCTCATGGACTCGCTCAACCACTTTGATAGTCCTCTTCCTCTCCTGAGATCCTTTCGGGGCTTTAGACAATCTCCTTTGGACTCTGGCAAGCTCTTTTTCTTCTTCTCGGAAGAACCGAGAATTGGCGATTTTCTCACCATTTGAGAGTGTTGCAAAGCTCTCTAAGCCTACGTCTATGCCCACAACAGAACCGTCTTTCCAGGGAGGCAAAGGTACTTCACCCATGTCAACTGAGAAGCAAGCAAACCATTTACCTGTAGGTATTCTTCTGATAGTACAGGTTTTGATCTTGCCTTCAATTGGCCTGTGCAGCTTGATCTTGATATCACCTATCTTAGAGAGATGGAGCTTGCCAGAATCCAAACCAAAGCCAGATTGAGGATATGTAATACTGTCGTACCTGCCTTTACCCTTGAATCTTGGATACCCTGGATTCTCGCCTGCTTTGACTCGACGGAAGAACGCCTTGAATGCCAATTCTACTCTAAGCACAGCATTTTGAAGGGTCAGAGAATGGACTTCCTTGAATTCTGGATGATCGATCTTGAGTTGAGGCAATCTGTTCTGAGTCTCAAAACGCTGAACTTGTCTATGATCTTTCTCCCAAGCGTTCTTTCGGTATGCCAATGTATCGTTATAGATTTGCCTACAAAGCTCAAGTTGTCGTTCTAGGATACGGACTTGAGATTTCGTTGGCATCATTCTATAGCGATACGATTTAAGCATTGCTAATTAGTTACATTTTAAGGTTAAATAGATGTTGGCAGGATGAAACTAGGGCAAAGGACTCCGCTTTCATCCTGTTGCGACTGTGTCGCAACTCCCGCAAACTCTGCAAAGTTAGCGAGACCACCGTGAACGATGGGGACTTCCCGCTCCGTCCTTCGCAATCCTACGAGTTAATAATGGTCTCCGGGCACAAAAGTTAATTAACTCCGAGCCATAACATCATCAACAGCCAGAGCGGTTCATCCAGGCGTTCTCGGGCGGAGAGGAGGTTTTCGATTGAAGAGATTTGATGATTTGCTCGAAAGAGACATCTCAGATTACAAGGGGGAATTCAAGGAGCTGATACAGCAGGCTCCGGCTCTTTACAGGTTGATGACCAAACTTCTGGACGATCGTGCCCTTCCGAGCCGAATGTCGCCGTTGGTCATTGCAGCCATAGCATACTTCATACTGCCGGAGGACGTAATCCCGGAAGATAAGTTCGGGCCAGTGGGTTATGTGGATGACATTTATCTTTGCGCCTTTGTTGCCAATGAGGTGATAAAGGCGGCAGGCACGCAGGAGATATTGACCCGGAACTGGGATGGAAACACGCCGGTCGTGGCCTTGGTAAGGGAGATACTGGAGCGCGAGCAAGAGCTGATCGGCGACAAGAAGGATCGCATAATGCAATACATAGGCTATGATCAGC
>CAZPUO010000258.1:0-3475 GCA_964589745.1 uncultured Methanotrichaceae archaeon | reverse complement strand
AACCTGAAGAACGCCCTAGGAATGAAAGAGGCTGTCCCGGCAGCGGCTGGAGATCTTAACAACGAGACCAAGTTCTTGCTGGATTACTTCAAAGTTCCCTATCCGGAGAAGCTTACTGATGCGACCGATAAAAAGGTCATCCTCGTGGACCACAACGAGATGGCCCAGGCCGTGGACAAGCTCGCCATGGAGAACATAATTGAGGTTGTGGACCACCACAAGATCGGCGGCCTCGCCACAGGCAAGCCCATATTCTTCCTTAACGAGCCCGTTGGCGCGACGGGCGGAATTATCGCGAACCTGTACGAGCAGAGCAAAGTCGCCATCAGCAAGGAGATGGCTGGTCTGATGATGGCCGCCATCCTCTCCGACACTGTGCTCTTCAAGTCTCCCACCTGCACGCCGCGCGATAAGGCGGCTGTGGAGAAGCTGGCCAAGATCTCAGGTGTCGATCCCATGAAATTCGGCATGGAACTTCTTAAGGCCAAGAGCGACATCTCCGCCAAGTCCGCCAAGGACATTCTCACG
This sequence comes from uncultured Methanotrichaceae archaeon, assembly GCA_964589745.1. Taxonomy (GTDB): domain Archaea; phylum Halobacteriota; class Methanosarcinia; order Methanotrichales; family Methanotrichaceae; genus Methanothrix. Next base: position 2,947 of record CAZPUO010000258.1, on the reverse strand, counting down.
GGCGACTTCAAGAAGTTCGACTTCTCCGGCACTAAGGCAGGCGTTGGCCAGATCGAGGTCATGGACCTGGCGGACCTTGCTCCCAAGAGGGCTGCCATCCTGGATGAGATGAAAAAGATGAAGGAAGCAGAGAAGCTGAACATGGTCGTCCTGATGCTGACGGACGTCATGAAAGAAGCCAGCGATATCCTCTTTGTGGGCGATGCGGCCGCTGCCCAGGGCTTCGAGAAGGCTTTCGGCGGCAAGCTCGCCAACAACTCCATCTACAAGGAAAAGGTCTTATCCCGTAAGAAGCAGGTCATTCCGCCACTGGAAGGCGCTTTCAAGAAGTAAACCATAAAAGGATGAAGGTGGGTTTTGCCACCTTCACCGTCTTTACTATTTTCCAAGACTGTATTTGTCCGGAAGTTCACCTGCTGGGGTGAACCTTTTCGCCATTCATGCGCACCAGTGGCTTGGAGAGGTGCCGGCGAGCAGAAGGAGGCACTTCGTAAAAGCCCGTCTCGAGGTTTCGCTGTAGCTGCAGGCGCTCGGAGCCTTCCGCTTTTGTCTTGCAGCGTCGGCACCGGTAGCCTTGGCCGCGTCCGGCAGACTCCATGCGCTTGCCGCATTTCGGACAGGCGGGCGCGACCAGCACCTCATGCTCTGCCAGCTGGAGGATGTTCATCTTCTCCAGGTTTAGAGTTCCGTCTCGCACCGCTCCAAAGACCTCCAGCTCGTCTCCAGGGATTAGCTGCTTCACAATGGATCGGAAGTTCTTGGTGGGCTCGAATGCGGCGCATTTCAGGTACTCTTTTCCGTTCCGCAATAAGAAGAAGAGATGGCCGCCTTCGATGGCCTGCGCCGCCTCTGCCACCACACCGCACAGCCTGTAGCTCTGGCTGTCTTGGACTGTGGCGATCTCCCCCTCCAGGATGTGAGCATCGGTGCCCTGGTTGGTTTTGTAGAGAACCCACCTCTCCCAGGGCTCCGATTTTATTGATTGAAACGCCTCTAGGATCGCCTCTGGATCGCTTCCTCTAATACCGAATAATACCGGATCTTTTGAGTGGGGGGCGAAGACAATCCTGTTATTATGATGATCCACTGTATCCCAGGTTCGAGGGTAAGTCAGGGCATCCGCCTTCCAGACCGACTCCTGGTCTATCACGCGGGGAGCGCCCCAGCATTCGCGCTCCCTGTAGGCTATCAGCTCGTAGGTGAAATCCGGGAGCTCTGCTCCTACCGCAGCCAGAGCGCCGATCAGGCCTCGCCCTTTTTTGAAGCCTCGATACCAGATCCCTTCCTCTTCCAAGAGCTCCCTAGCCTCTCGTATCTCCAGGATATCAGTAACCGCGCGTCGGTAGAAGGCCTTCATTTGCGGTGTAACCCTGTCCGTCACTACCAGACCGGGATTGGTGTTCGTGCCTGAAAAATCGGATAGCTCCAGGACGGTCTGGAGAGCCACCTCCTTCACTTCCTCGGGTCGGTCGCTATCCAACTCAAAAGCCAGGGCGGCATTGCCGCGTGTCTTGAAGCGAGCGCAGGGATTAAGCCGCACGAGCATGGGAAGGCCTTTGATCTCGCCCAAAGAGCGAAGCCTTTTCATGAGTACCGCTACAAGATATGTGGTGCAAAGGCCCCTCTCTGAATCGGTGTCATCAATTCCGATGAACATGGTCAACCTTTAAATAGCGGTCAAACCGAGATATATAATGATGGATAAGGAACTTCTCGCCAAGCGCGTGGAAGAGGTTCTGTGCCAGGCTGGATTTTCCACCTCGGATCGCTGCTATCTCCGTCCCAGGAGCTTTGATCTCGCCGCCCGGAAAGGAGAGTTATTCCTGCTGCTGAAGATCCTCTCCAATATCGACGGCCTGAATGAGCAAACCGCTCTGGAGGTCCGCCGTTTGGCCAAGCACCTTATCGCCAGTCCTCTCCTGTTGGGAGAGAAGACCCGCGATCAGTATCTGGAAAGAGGTGCGGTCTATTTCCGCTACGGCATACCAACCCTCAGCCTTTCTACCCTGGCGGACTGCCTCATCGAGGAGGCGTTGCCGTTGGTCTACGCCGCTCATGGCGGCCTTTATGTGCGCATCGATGGGGCCAGGATGCGACAGCTCCGTCTAGAGCGCGGCTTCTCACTGGGGGCATTGGCTTCTGATCTAGGCGTATCCCGCAGAACCATAAGCAAGTACGAGACGGAAAGCATGGACACATCCGTAGACTTGGCGCTCAGGCTGGAGGAGATCTTTGAGAAGGAGCTGATACAGCCGGTCGATCCATTCCACACCAGCATGGTGGACGAGGAGCAGGAGCAGGTGACTGATAACATATTGCGGCTGCTCCTGGAGATCGGTTTTGAGGTAGTTCCAACGGCGCAAGCGCCCTTCAACGCCATAACCAGAGACGAGGATCTTGTGGTCCTTACCGGCGTCTCCAAGTTTTCCCAGAGCATGCTGAAGAAAGCCCGGCTCATGAGCAGCCTTTCCGCGGTAGCGCGTACCAAGTCAGCGGTGATCGTGTATGGCGAGACGAAGCTAGAGTGCATTGAAGAGACTGCTATCATAGAAAAGAGGGAGCTGGAGACCATCGGCCAGACCCGCGAGTTTGAAGATCTGGTGATGGAGAAACAGAACAAGTGACCTCTTTCATCTCAAATCCAGAGTTTTGAGAAGGGGGTATATGAACTCTTGCTTATCGACTCCTGATAATCAACTTATCAATTAACTCGAAGAAGTCCCACAAAAAGCTTTTTTGTCATGACTCAAAATTATTGAAGACGAGGAGGGATAAGTATACGGAGGATTCTATAAAGCACGGCGGGCTTGTCTCCTTCCGCACAGCGGTCATTCTAGCGACTCTCATCATGCTGACTCACCTGATGCTTTTGATCGGCGTCAAGGATAAAGGGGTACTGCTTCCCGTCTCTGATATTCTCCTAACAGTGACCAGCGGACTGGCGGCC
>CAZPUO010000257.1:0-3481 GCA_964589745.1 uncultured Methanotrichaceae archaeon | reverse complement strand
ACCTATAAAAGTTACGAAAACTATATCATGTAATCTTCAATTAAAGAAATAGGTCCTGTATATTTAAACCGCGAAAACTTATTGTGTAACTCCGGCCGCCTGTACCGAAAGGGGGAACTAGAAATGCATGCAGATATTATGGTGTGCTTATGTCCGGAGAGGACGCGAAATAGACAAGAGCTGGGGCTGATCTATTGCCATATGGCTGGAACAATTTTATGTGGATCTATCTGAGACACACTAATGTACTCACGATTTTGCTGGCAACCCTTGCTGTCTGTTTAGTTATCCCTGTCTCATCCCAGCCTCTTCCAAGTCAGGGGTCTTCGACTCCGCCTGAGTATCAGCAGGGCCCCCTCACTATACCGGCCCAATTTTCAGGCGACTGGTACTCTGTCGACGGTGGGCCGGATCTGCAGATTGCACTGGCGCGTTCGAGCGTGTACCAAAACGAGGATACATCTCTCTACCTCACTGTGACAAACATCGGCCGCGTCACCTCGTTTAAAGTGGTGACCGAGCCGGTACTGACCAGACCAGATGAGGTGTTTGCGGCACAAAAAGAGCTGCAGCTCGAAGCTCTGAGATCCACGGCCCAGGATGTGTCTGTCCGGCTTTTGCCGCAAAACAGCAGCGCCATGAACCTGAAGCGAGAGGTGGCTTATGCCGGCTCCCTTCGGGAGGGCCAGGTCTCGCAGATGCTGGAATATCCGGTGGAGGTTTACGAGAACACAGTCCCGGGAAATTACACCCTTTATGCAGTAGCCAACTACACTTACCAGCAGGATGTGGCTGTTAAGCCCCACAGCGACAACCCCCAGAATCCTGACATCTTTTACTGGTACAACACTGCCAGCCGGGTCATTCCCTTAACTTTGCATATCGAGAAGAGGAGTCTGGTGGATCTCAAAGCCTTGAGCGTATCGCCCACGGGCCTTGGCGTCGGCTCAAAGAACAATGTGGTCAAGGTGGTCATTCAGAACCAGGGGACTGATGCTGCCAAAGACCTGGTGGCCAGGCTCAGGCCGGAGACCGGTGTCTACGTGGACATGGATGAGTCTCCGATAGCGAGCCTCCAGCCAGGCGAGAAGGCCGATTTGATCTACAAGGTGGATATCTCGAAGGACGCGATCGCTGGCAAATCGTATAGATTTACGCTGCTCTTCGATTTCTCGGATACCTACCGGAAGAATCTGCAGGACAGCGACTACGTTTACATATCCATCCAGCCGAGCCTCACCACTCTTGCGGCTCAGTATTGGTGGCTATTGGCCATCGCTGTGGCAGCGGTTGGCCTGTTCTTGATCATCAGAATGAGGGGGAGGAAGAAGGCTATTGGCTGAGCAGACTTTGCAGCTGCGGCCTTCAGTTAAAGGAGAATACGCAGTTTTGGGAAAGGAGATACGCAAGTCCTTCGAGCGCCTGCGCGTCCTGAACGACCTCTCCATAAATATCCCCAAAGGGGTCATCTATTGCCTGCTGGGGCCAAATGGCTCTGGCAAAACCACACTGATGAGGATGCTGATGGGTCTGGTCAGACTCGATTCGGGCACTGTTTACGTGCTGGATAAGCCGCTGGAGAAAATCAGCGCTGTATATTCCAAGCTCGGCTATATGCCGCAGCAGAGGCCCCTTTACCCGGATTTAACAGTCCAGGAAAACCTGGAATTTTATGCCGGACTCTACGGTATCCGCGGAAAAAGAAAGGACAGAAGGATAGCCGAGGTGCTGGAGGTCGTTGACTTGGCCATGACCAGAGACAGGATCACGGGCATGCTGAGCGGAGGAATGTACCAGCGAATCTCTTTAGCCTGCACCCTGGTCCACGAGCCGGAACTTCTCCTGCTGGACGAGCCCACGGTGGGAATAGATCCAGTGACTAAACAGGCCTTCTGGGGGTACTTCCGGAATATGGCCGAGAAGGAGGGCAAGACGATCATCATCACCACTCACATCATGGAGGAGGCGGAGCGCTGCGATATCGTCGGCTTCATGAGGGCAGGCCAGATGCTGGCAGAGAGCAGCCCCGACCATCTGAAGCAGCTAGCAGGGCTGAAGACCGTCCTGAGCATGAAGGTGAAAGAGCCCCAGATAGACGCCGCCCGGATCAAGGAAAAGGGATTTGAGGTGAAGGTTGAGGGAGATATCCTGCTGGTGGAGCTTCCTTCCAGAGATCGCCTGCCAGATGTGCTCTCCTGTGAGGGCTTACGGCCGCAGGAGTTCAAGATCATCGAGCCCACCCTAGAGAGGGCGTTTCTAAAGCTGGCAGAATGAGGAAAGAGATGTGGTGATAAAGGAAGAGATATCTTCGGGCCTTTACAGGATAGGCATAGTAGGTCTCAGGGTCATTCGCCAGATCAAGCGCGACAAGCGCAGCATAGTGATCATAATCGTCAATCCCATAATCATGATGATACTTCTGGGCTATGCACTGGCTGGGACCCTGAGCGGCATAAACCTGGGGGTGGTTGAGCTTGGCAGCGGACCAATTCAGGAGGGTGTACTGGAACACCTCGAATCATCGGATACCTTTTCGCTCCTCCATGTCGCCTCAGAATCAGATGCAAATAGGCTGATAACCGAAAGGCAGCTCGACGGCGCTGTTGTCCTGGGAGAGAACGAGATAAGATTGCTGCTGGACGGCACCAACTACCAGGTAGCAAGCACCATCACTGCCCAGGTGGCAGCCGGAATGCAGGGCGGGATCGTTCAGATACTAAGGAGCCTGCCCAATACGGCCGGTCAGCCCCAACTGCCCTCGCTCAGTACCTACTACGTTTACGGCTACGATCTGGAAGTGAAGGACTTCGCCGGCCCCGCTATGCTGGGGATATCGGTATTCTTCTTCACCTTCATGACCACCGCTATCTCTTTTCTGAGAGAGCGGCTGCAGGGGACTCTGGAGAAGGTCATGACCTCGCCCTTAACCAAGGTTGAGCTTGTAGCGGGCTACATCGTAGGTTTCATGATCGTTGCCGCCTTCCAATCCATCACTGTCTTTATCATTCTGGTCCTGGGGTTCAAAGTGCCGATGCAGGGAAGCTTGCCGGCGGCCCTCACGGTCATCATGTTGATCGGCGCGGGTTCTCTCAGTTTTGGAGCGTTCCTGTCCAACTTCGCTCGATCGGAATTTCAGGTGATGCAGTATACTCCCCTGGTGATAACTCCTCAGATAGTTCTCTCCGGCGTCTTTCTGCCCCTTCAGTCGACCCCCGAGTGGCTGAGGCCGGTAGCCTACATATTTCCCCTCACCTACTCCAACGATGCGCTTCGTCTGATACTGCTGAAAGGAGCAACGCTTGGCGATGTACTTTTTCCCGATATCTTCGCTCTGGTTCTATTCTTCGTGCTGACCTTCACACTGGCCGTGCGCATGCTGCAGCGCGAAGTTGGGTAGACCGAAATGATATTAAAATGAATAATAATACTCTACTTTCCAACTTTTAGTCCTATCGCTTTCAGCTTATAGAGCAATCCGCCT
>CAZPUO010000256.1:0-3488 GCA_964589745.1 uncultured Methanotrichaceae archaeon | reverse complement strand
TGGGTGCCGCCAAATATCTCTCCCTCGGGATGCCTTAACCATCGCTCACAGGAAATAGTTTTGGGTGACATCAATTATCAAAGGCCATTTCCAGATTTCCACATTCTTCCAGGAATTTGTGAGCTGCCAGCCAGCCTAGTTGTGAGGTGTAAAGTTTTGTAAAATTGTAAATTTGTAAAGGTTGGCCGGTCGTTTCGGAAGGTTAATCCTGCACTTCGGAAGGTTCGGAAGGATAAACGCAATCAGAAGACCTGCGAAGGATGCGAAGGTCAAAGTACAAAATGCGAAGGTTGCGAAGGATAACCGCAATCTGCAATAGCTTAGGTTGGACAGGTACTTCTCCAATAACAGGGTCTTTGATGTTGCAGTGTTGCAGCCGTGTTGCAACGAGATAGAGCTGATCGATCGGCCTGGGATTATATAAAAGGATGGATATGGAATGGTCGCAAAACCACTGATAGCGGTTTAAGTCCTGCAGCCTGCCTATTTCCATCCAAAATCCCATGAATTCATCCTAAAACACGTCCGGGCAGGAAAACACTATCCTGTCAGAGCATAGCGTTTTAAGAAAATGATGTTTCCGTGAGGATAAAATATGGAAAGGTTTCTGTCCTATGCTGCTTCGGCCTCAGTCAGCTTTCTCTGTGAATCTGGTTTAGCCGGTTCTGTTGGCGGGCCTTCCCGGTGACATCTGGCGCAAATATAGCCGCCGTTGTAGTGGATGCCTAAATCATAGCTGAAGTGATCACCACACATCACGCATTGATGCTTCTTCATGCCGGCCTTCCAGCTCTGAAAGCCAGGATCCTCTTTGCGTGGGTTCGGGCCGATGGTGGGAGAAGATGATTCGCTCTCTCCCTCAACCACATCAACCTTGATTGTCTCATGTGTCTCTTTTGTCTCTAATTGCTCTAATGTCCCTTTTGTCTCTCGCGTATTTTCTTGTTTAGGGACATTAGGGACATTAGAGACGTTTGGGACATTAGGGACCATAGAGACATCTCCAAGAAAGATGTAAGTCGCCTTCCGGCCTGTCTCTTCATTCAAGACCTCTCTCTGGAAGGCAGACCCGTTATCAATCATGGTCGAAAGATACTCATCTAATTCCTTTGACTTGATCTTTGCATCTCGCGAGATGGCGCGGCGCGTGGCTTTCCCGCCGTTCCTTTTCAGGAATGCGATTATTCTATCTATCACTGCCTTCTCTGCATTGCTGCCTACAAGGTCGTACACTGCTCTTGCAGTAGGCAAGAAATATTCATCCACTAACCGGCATGCTTCAACGAAATACTCTAATCGAATAGGGCGCTTAACATCAAAATCCGGGCTGCCTAATTCAAAGAGCATGGCCAACTTTACTACAGTTGGCATTAGCCGCCCAAAGATCTGAGACGAAAACCCATCCTTGAGCCGTGCCAGCTCGTGCTCTCGTCTATTCTGCCATTCGTTATAATATGCCCTGGCCTCTGGCGTGTAGTCCATATCCACGCATTCAGTTATCGAATCCATCTTCGCGGCAATCTCCGAGAGCTGCGCCCGCACAATCTCTTCCAGAGCACTATGAGCCGCTGCGCCTTTCTCTAATGGCATGTAGCTGTCTTTCTCTCCCTGGGGGAAGAAGAATAAGAACCTGGCAAGAAAGCCACTCAGGGTGTCATTCAGCTCAGTATTTGCGCCCAAGGCGGCATCTGTGGAGCAAAAGAAGACATTAAGGAATGGGTCAGCTACATTGAAGTTGGTTTTTTCCGCCTTTCGTTGACTCGTTCTTAACATCCTGGTAATGGGCGTGCAATCAAATAATTGCATGAGAGTGTCTTTAAATCCCTTCATGTAATCGCGTTTCATGAGGGAGAGCACGCCCGCCGCTTCATCTCTCACCCAAGATGAATGGTTGAATGCATCCATATGCTCGATAAAGGCTTCAGGTGAGAATTCGTTGGGAACCTTCGTGTTAAGATAATGCTGTCCCTTTACCATGAGAAGCATATTATCAGATTTCTTTAGGGCAGTTGTCTTCCTGGCAAGGGTCGAACCGCCAGCGATATACATATATAGATTTGTATAAATTGTATCTTGCTTTATCACGAATTTGATTTTCTTATCAGACACCACAGCCAGTTCGTGAATTGCTCCTGCCAACCAATAATCCTGATATGCATCGCTTATCTCTTTGCCATAGCCTATGTACCGAGTGATGAAATGATCTGCGGGAAGGTTACATGAAAACTTAGGGCCACTTGGCATCCGGTAGGCTTCAAGTTCTGCCTCAGTTATCACGTAGCCGCGCTCTTCCATGACTGCGTTATAAAGAGCTTCAGCATCATTTGAGACGGTTTCCCCTTTTGGCTTATAAAATTCGGCACTGCCTTTCAGGGCCGTATCAATAGTCATCTCACCATAAGTACGAGAACCGCGCTTTTCGTCCCATTTGGGCCTCATCAATTTGGACTGTCTGAAGAGCCTGTCCATCTGCGCCCTATCACCGCCGCACCAAAAAGCTAACATGTCCATTAAAGCCTGGTCTGCTGAGGATTCATTCCCGTTGTAATCTAGAAGTGAGCCCTTCCACAATGAATCGAACTTTACTCCATTTTGAGCGGTCCGAGCCTTCAGCAAAACGCCCTCGTCCGAAAGGAAACTCCTCCCTAGTGCCGCTGCTGTGGCCTTCTGTGGCTGTTCTTCTCCGAAGATCTCCACATAAAGCTTATCTAAAGCAACCTGGCGGGCCTCAATGCTGTTGTAGCCTTCCAGAACGTCGCCGGTGATGCAAGCTTGCCGTGCGTGGTCGTAGATCTCTACCTTATGAGGATATGCCGCCGTGCTGCATCGCCCTCCCGGCTTGGTGCCATCTATGAGAAGGTGCAGGCCCTTTCCCGATTGGCTGATTTCTGAATAGCTGGAGAACTGCTTAACAATGTCCATCGCCCAGCGCTCTATGTGGCCGTCTTTTACTGAATCGTCTAGATCTATGAAAACAAGACCGCTCTCCTTGGTGACGAAAAAGCAGACTCCGTCATAAAGTTCAAGCTCTGTATATGCCGCCAGCGCCGTATTGAAAGACACCCATGATAGAGGATTAGTGCTGCTGGCATGTTGGCCTGTCGTGGGGTTGTAGGGCACTTTGGTTGTATTACCGTCCACATCTTCAAGCCGGTAGCAGTCCCATTGTGGTAGATCCCTGGTCCTCTGAGGGATATACTCAGGATAGAAGGCCATCTACACCACCCACTCAGCAACATCACTCAAAGTTTCATTCAGGAACTCAACCCCCGCGCCTTCATTCCTTCGTTCATAAAGTCTCTGACAACGGCAGCCAGGGACACGCCGCGCGCGTCCGCTTCGCGTTCGATAATCTCACGATCTGCGACCGGTAGTAAAACCGTTATTAAGCTATCCATTCTTCGTTTACGCATTGTTTTATCACTCTAACTTTTATATGTGATAGATAATTGTGTGCTTGGTACTTAAATTTATCTATGGAATATAAT
>CAZPUO010000255.1:0-3496 GCA_964589745.1 uncultured Methanotrichaceae archaeon | reverse complement strand
TAATCTAGATTCCCGTTATGAATACGAGCATGCTTTCTTTTCACCTAATTGGCTGCATTTATCTACAGCGAATCATCACATTGTTTATTTTGGAACCATTACGGGAAATGGGACATCAATTCCATAATGGCATATTTCCGTCATCGGTAATCACCGGTCTCTCCATAATCTGTAGGAGCAAGTCAAGGGTTTCTACCAAGTCCATCAATTCGCCGCTGTCATATAATATAGCTTCTTTCAATATTTATGTTTTGCGCTGCATATGTTCGGGAAATAAGGAAAAATTTCTCGCGAATAACATGAAATTTGAGGATTGCTAGCCTAAAAAGGTTAATGAGGGTTAAAAAACCACCTTGATCCATTAGCGATTCGTTAGAATACGCTTAAATATTCTAAAGCTAAACCCTCCCAGGCTGGCTGCTCATGATCGAGTGTTTGCAAATCTATGTGACCTGATTGCTAATCACGGTCCTGAAGAGTTTTTCTTTGTTTATGTTCGTAAGTTAGTTCATTACTTACGGTTTAGATGGTATTTATCTTAAGCATTGCTTACGAACAAATGACTGTATGGAGACATCTACTGCGCTAAGAATTTTAAATTGATGTATTTATTCGAATGCCAGACAGCCCGCTGGAAAGATCAGCCGCCGCTTTTGACTTTAATCTGGATACGCTGAGCTTATCTTTGGGTTTCATATTGGATTATTTCATATTGATCTAGTGCAAAATAAACCTCTCAGCGCTTAATTAGCGACATGATAATCGAAAATTTGTTGAACAAATCGTTTTGTAATATTCAGAAATGCATTATAAATATCCAAGAAATATCTGTCATAAATATGCTTGTTATAAAATATCCAGAAATATGAACGACCCTATGGGCTGGGACAAACTCAAAACTTCCGGCGCTCTTCCAGCAGTACAGATCACAGCTTTAAATCCTGGTGACCTTCATCTCTTTGGCCAGAAGCTCTGCCATTTCCCTCAGGCCCAGATCTTCTTCCATCATTAACGCATCATTCCTCCTGGCCTTGGTCATGGGCCTTTTGGGAACGGCGGTGCAGGACTTGGTCTCCTCCGTCACATCATAGGTGCCTATCTTCCTGGCCAGGTCCATTATCTCCGCCTTGTCCATGGCTATGATAGGATGAAAGATCGGCACGCCCAAGGCTGCCTGCTCGGCCAGGATGTTCTCTGCCGTCTGCGAGGCCACCTGGCCCATGGAATAGCCCGTGACAATCCCCAAAGCGCCTTCCATCTCCATGACCTCGGCAGCTATCCGATACATAAGTCGCCTGCAGAGGACGCAGGTTGCTCGCGGATAGTGTGAAGCAATCTTTTCAATTCCCTTGCTTATCGGAACTGTGATAAAGTTGATCTTGCGACCGGAGGTCCAGCCAGCCAGTACCTCAGCGCTCTTGATAGACTGCTTCAAAGCATCTGCGTAGGGCCGGGAATCGAAATGCAGAAGCGAGATGGGGCAGCCTCTCTTCATCATCATCCACGCCGCGACAGGCGAATCAATGCCACCAGAGACGAGCGCCAGCATCTTGCCCTGTGACCCCAGAGGCAGGCCTCCCACGCCCTTCAACACCTGCGTGAAGACATAGGTCGACTCCCTTCTGGCCTCGACAAAGATCTCCAGCTCCGGCTGTTTCAGATCTACGGAAGCGCCTGTCGTTTTTCGAACGGCATCGCCCACGACTCGGCCAATCTCTTCGCTGGAGGTCGAGATTCCAGTGCGTCTGGGCCGGATGGCAAAGGTGGCTGGCCTGGAATTCAATGCCGCCTCCACCGCAGCCTGGCATATCTGCTCCAAATCGGGCATAACAGCCTTGGCCGGACTAGTGGAGACAACACCAAAAACCCGCGCTGCTATCTCGCCTGCACGGGGATCAGTGGTGTGGACGAAAATCCTTCCCTCACCCCTGGTTATCTTGTGCTCCAGGCCCGCTCTTCCCAAGGTGAAGGCTATATTACCAGCTAAAATGCGTTCCCAGTTCTGCCTCGTCCACCTATCCTTGAGGGTGATCTCCCCGTAGCGTACAAGAACTACGTCCTGGGAGATCATGCCCTGACTTGAGTGGCCTTCGCGGATCTCTTTATCTTCTTGACTCTCGAACCGGACGCCGTGTATTTCTGCATCGGACCGGGCTTCTTGTAAATGGTCTCAGCCTTGGCTACCTGCCTGACCTGACCCTTTCTGCCCTTTATTTTAACCCATTCTATGCTTCCTGTCTTTCCCATGAGGAGTTTCTAATAAAGCAGGATTTAAAAAGGTTGTGATTCGAGTGCCCGAACGGAATATTTTTAACCATCTGTTGCCCTTGATGAATTTGTGAGCCATGAGATAGAGCTTCCCACCATTCGCCCAAGAAAATCGATAGCTTTGATCGGATTGGGCTTGGGAGCCTATTTGCTTTATTTGTATCACGTCGGCTTCCAGGACGTGATCAGCAGCCTCAGAAATGTCAATATAGCACTATTTGTTCTGGCTGTGGTGATGGCCTTGCTCGGCGTCCTGTGCGATGCCCTGGCGTGGCAGACCATTGCCAGAAAGTTCGACTACAAGGTGCCCATCTGGGACATCTTCCTGATCTACATGTCTTGTGTCTTCATGAACAACCTCATACCCTCCGGCAGCTTCTCTGGGGAGACCGCGCGCATCTATTTTTTGGAGAAGCTGGATGGAGGATCGCGGATCGATCGGTCTTCAGCCACGGTGGCGGCAACCAGGATCATCACGGCCATACCCTTCTTCCTGGGAACGATAATCGGATTGGTCTACCTGGACCTGGCCACAGATGCCCCTCCTTGGGCTCTGGCAACCTGCTCGGTCATCACCCTCATCCTGCTGTTCCTCAACGCCGCGTTCTTCGGTGTCTGCTTCGCAGATAACTGGCTGGAAAGGATAATCTTCACTCTGGTAGATTTCATCGAAAAATTCCTGCACATTCACGTGGACCGAATGCAGTGCAGCGGGATAATGGACCGATTCCACAAGTCCATGAAAATGCTGGCCGAGCACAAGAGGACCCTTTTCATCAGCACCTTCTGGGCTGTGGCAGGCTGGCTGTCCATGACCCTGGTCGCGGTCATCGTCTTCCGGTCCATGGGCGTTTCCGTGCCGTTGCGGGCCGTCTTCGCCGTCTATGCCGTTATGATCTTCCTGCAGATGCTGCCCTTGTTTCTGCCAGGCGGCGTTGGATTGGTTGACATCGTCATGAGCACATTCTTCACCGCCATCGGCCTGCCTGCTCACACCGCAGTGGCGGCCACCATTCTCATCCGGCTCATCCAGCTCTGGCTGCTTACGGCCATAGGAGGGCTGGCAACGGCTTATCTGGTGAAGAAGATAAATCACAACGCTCCAATGGCCGTGGCCGGTAGCCGCATGGCAAAAGGCTTTTAAAGACTTCAGGCTACTAGGGTGAACTGTCTTTTTGGGACAGTGGGGTAGCCTGGTCTATCCTCGAGGGTTTGGGACTCTTGGACC
>CAZPUO010000254.1:0-3499 GCA_964589745.1 uncultured Methanotrichaceae archaeon | reverse complement strand
ATATAAAACTGCTTGAATTTGAAGAATATCTGCAAGTCTTTACAAAGGCTTCCGTTTCGCTGATAGCTTCTCCAGTAGCTCTTACCACTTTCGGCTCCAGCATGCAAGAAACCGCAGACGTATCTCCCTCGGTTATAACAGGAAATATCCTCATCTTTCAATCCTTCTTGGAGATGCGTGGAAGGAATTTTTTCCGTTCACTCCACCCATTCTCCTGAGAGGATGCCACATTCCGGTCTTAATATAAAAAGATATCCCCTGAAATGGGATGGACGTTTAATATCGATGTGTCGTTCAAGATTGATAACGTTCGGCATCTGGCTTTTCCAAGAAGCTGCCCGTGAAGGCCCTGGGCAAGAGATCCGAGAGCTTTGCCATCGTGGCCTCGCCCTGCAGGTTGGCCATGATAACCTGGATGTCCCCCCCGAACTCTATAAGGCTCTGCCGGCATATACCGCAGGGTGAGATCGGCTCAGGAGCGTCGCCCAACACGGCGATGGCCAGAAACTCTCGCTCGCCTTCAGCCAGCGCCATCGCCAGGACGGCCCGCTCCGCGCAGATATCGGCTCCGGAGGAGGCGTTCTCCATATTGCTGGCCGAATAGGTTTTTCCGCTCTTGGCCAGGAGCGCAGCTCCCACCTTGAATCCTGAGTAAGGGGCGTAGGCGTTGGCAAGGGCTTTCTTCGCCAGATCGATCAGCTCGTCGTAGCCTCCTGTATAGGAGCGCGGCCCTGGGCGCAGCGCGCCTATGTACATGCATTCTTGAGGCGCGATGGTCGGAATCTCGCCTCTCACCTCTCGGATAGGCACGGGTGCATCTCTTATTATCACTGCCGGAATCCCCTCGTCGCCTTCGCCCATGATGATCTGGGCTGCAGAGACGAGATTGTCCGCCACGGCCTTGCGAGTTATCTTCAACTCCCGGCCGAAGAGGTCCTTTTGGCCTCGCGCGTCCTCCACCGGCTCCAGCCCCTCGCAGGCCAGGGCCACGCCGACGCATCCCAGCCGCAGGGGATGAGTGCGGCTGTCACCGATGATGACGCCGATCTTCTTGCCATCGGCTAATCGCCTGCGAATCTCAGACGCAGACTTTTGGGCATCGGCCGGAAACAGCACCACATGACCGGGCGGCGCGTTGGAGTTGTCTATTCCTGCATTGGGATAGAGGAAGCCCTTCTTCATGGTGAGAACAACCCCTGGTATGCCTCCAACAATCTCGTCCGACTCGCGGAGGATCAGCTCCATCTCTCGCGGGTCCTTGCAGTACCTCGCTGCCAGGCTCAAGGCCAGATCGCTTGGTGTGACGTCGTCCAGAGCCACTACGCGCCCTTCCGCTGTGGCGACAGTGCTCTCCGAAACGACGAGAATGTCCCCCTCCTGGAGGGCAAGGCCTGCTTTGGCCATTCCTTTTTTCAGAGCGTATACCAGGTCATCCCCGACTCTTACGAGATCCGTTTTTATGCCTAAAACTTCCAAGAAGCTCACCTGTAGCGCTCAGGACTGCCCAGCCCATCCAACGCATACTCAATAGCCGAGGCCACCTGCGGAAGTCGGAAGGGTTGGCCTTTAAGGTTCTTCATCAGACTGAATATCTGGGAGACTGTGCCGAAGATTAAAACCTCTTCCGGCCGGGGGTCACAGCGCAAGGCAAGCCTGGGAATGGCAGCATCTCCTCCGCGGGCCAGCATCTCCTGCTTGATTATCAGGGCCTCCATGGAGCTTAAGCCCCGCACGGCCAGGATGCGAAAAGAGCCCTTCTTGCAGAGAATTCCCGTGCCACGCTCGTCTACCTGGGTGCGCCGAAATGTCTCTGCAAGATCCTCTCCCTGGCCAAGAATGCCCAAGACCTCCACGTCGATCGCGTCGTTCTTGGCGGCCGCCGGGCGGCCTCTTATAGCTTGAGCCATGCGGATAGTATCCAGGCTGGCGGAGATATCGTGCGTCCTGACCACGTGCGCTCCCAGGTAGACGGCAATGGCCGTGGCCGCAAGAGTTCCGCTGAGCCTCTGGAAGGGATCAGGCAGATTCAATGCGGCTCCGATGAAGGACTTCCTGGAGAGGGCGGCGACTACCGGGCGATCCAGGTTGCGCAGCCGCTGGAAGCCGTCCAGGATGGCCAGATCATGCGCGGGAGTCTTCTCGGGTATCCATTTGCCAACGCCCGGATCAACTGAGATCTTCGACAGGGATGCACCCTCCTCGACGGCATACCTCAGCCGCTCTCCAAGGAGGGGAATTATCTGATCGAGATTCTGCAAGTCGCCCGGTCTCTGGCGTGACGCCATTATAATTAAGGACCCGTCGTAATTTGCCACGGTTTTGGCCATCTTCGGGTCTTGCAGCCCCGAGACATCGTTTATGCAGCCAGCGCCAAGAGAGAGGGCTTTATCGGCGATACTCGCTTTTTGAGTGTCCACGGAAACCTCGATCTCCAGGTTATCCAGAATCTCCTCCAAGACTGGAAAGAGCCGCTCTTTCTCCAAAGCCTCGTCCACAGGAGGCGATCCGGGAGCGGTGGAGACTGCGCCGAGATCGATCAGGTCCGCGCCCTCATCCTTCATGGCCTGGGCTGCTGTGAGAGCCTTCTCTGGGCCAGCCACGGAGCCCTTGTAGAAGGACTCACGGCTGAGATTTATGACGCCCATTAACCGCACGGGTTGAAGATCTCCCGCGGGAACCTTTCCCACCATGCCTTGTATCAAACCGAACACCTGACGGACAAAACTTTTCCTTCTTTTTAGACTCTTTATGCCTATTCCGACAGCCTCAGCAGAATGCCAGTCCTTCTGGCCCTCTCTATGGATCGATCGAAGAGGATCAGGCCCACAGTCAGGTACAGAACAGTCAGTGCTGCTCCGAGAGCTAAATTGTACTGGCCGGGAATAAATACTGACCTATAATATTCCAGGAAGTAGGTCAAGGGAATGGCCCTCGCCAGCACCTGCAGCGCAGGCGGCAGCACCGATACCGGGTAGTAGATACCACTGACGAGCAGGATAAGCCCGCTCAGGCTCCAGGCTGCTACATCTGCCTTCTGGCCAAAGGTGAGGATAGATATGCAGACCGTGATGCCGATAACAGCTGCCACGGAGAACACCCCTGCCAGGAATATGAGTACCGGCAGAGGCCCTCCGATCAGAAAATCAAAGCCAAAGAGGTAACGGCTCACTATTACCAGGATGGCGAAGACCACGCTTCCCCGAACAATGCCGAAGAGCAGGGCCCCAAAGACTAGATGATAGCTCTTAATGGGCGCTATGAAGGTGTTCTTGATGCTTTTGGACCACATATCAAATAGAAGCACATAAGCCACGTCCATCTGAGCCACCTGCATGATGGTGAGAGCGATGGCGCCCACCAGCAGGAAGGATACCATGCCTTCCGTCACCTGCAAGAATCGCGTAAGCAGTCCGATGGAGAGCAGGCTGATCATTGGCCAGAAGAAGAGCTCAAAGAGGGTGAAGACGTTCCTCTTGGAGATGATCCAGTTCTTGTAGGC
>CAZPUO010000253.1:1817-3529 GCA_964589745.1 uncultured Methanotrichaceae archaeon | reverse complement strand
CATGTGAGTGAAGTGGTTGTACGGGAAAAATTTTATCCTTATCCAGAAAGGAAAAAGTATGATCATAGATGTAGTTGTCGCGAGCACATCCCGCTTTCAGCGATACGGGCCGGTAGCCCGACCTGAGAATGCAGAGGACCTATCAGGCGAGGTGATCCTGGAGAAGATTAAGGCTTCAGGATGCGAAGCCAGCTATCAGCTTCTGCCAGATGGCATCGAGCCTATCCGAGAAGCTGTGACGAAAAGCAAAGCCGATGTCGTGGTCATCTGCGGAGGCACAGGGCTTACTCATCTGGATCTGACCCTTGAAGCGGTCGAGCCGCTATTCGAAAAGACGCTCCCTGGCTTTGGTGAGATCTTTCGCGGGCGAAGCCTGGAGGAAGTGGGAACCAGGGCTATGCTCACCAGGGCAGCGGCCGGAATTTATCACGGAAAACCGATCTTCTGTATGCCCGGATCGCCGAACGCTGCCCGGCTAGGTATAGAGCTTATCCTGGCAGAGATAGGACATATTCTCAAGCATATTGGCGAATAAAGAAAAAAATAATAGTAATAGCATAAAAATCTATTAAGCCGCAGTAGCCTTTTATATCTGTAGTACTCTGATAATGATATAGAGCTATCACGGAGAGTATAGGCCAATGGAGACAGAGATTCCAGTGAGGGAGATCATGACCCGCCCGGTGATCACAGCTGATGCCGACCTAGATATTTTGAGCGCCGCCAAGAGAATGGGCTCTGCCAACGTGGGCTGTCTGATAATAGTGTCAGATGACAAGCCCACAGGCATTCTGACGGAGAGGGATTTGGTCAAGAAGATCGTAGCATTAGCGGTTGATCCTAGAAGCGTGAAGGTAGGAGCGATCATGAGCACTCCTGTGGTTGCCATCGACCCTGATGCAAGCCTACGCGAGGCAGCGGCTCTGATGCTCCATTCGGGGGTAAAGCGGCTCCCCGTGATTTCCAACGGCAAGCTTGTAGGAATAATCACAGACACAGACCTGGTCTCTGGGTCATCCCTTGGTATGAATGATATTCTAAGCGATCTCCTGGAGATGCATCGAGAGAGCATTCACTTCGAGCAGCCCAAAGGGGTGGTGCGTGGAATCTGTGAAGTTTGCGGCCAGCTCTCGGATTCCCTTGAGAGCATAAACGGCGAGTTGCTCTGCTGGAGTTGCAGGGACGGAAACAGGTAGAATTATTGCTGGACAGCAGGGAGATGCTATGTTAGTAGAAGATATTTTGTCCAGAGATCCTCTTTACGTAGAGGATTCCACTTTTCTTACAAAAGCGCGTCAGTTGATCAGAGATAACCACGTTCGTGGACTTCCGGTCGTAAACAGCAAGATGCATGTGCTGGGAATTGTCACCACTCAAGATATGCTGCGTGTAACATCGACCAAGTCGAATGTAACTGTGGCAGGCTTCATGGTGCAGGTTCCATCGGTGACAGGTCAGACGGCGATGTTCGAAGCCGCCCGCCTTATGCTCAAGGAGAAAACTCCGTTGCTGCCGGTGGTCGAGTCCATGGAGAATCCTGTGTTGAAGGGTGTAGTTACTCTCCTGGACGTATTCAAGAATATCGATCCTGCCAAGATTCCGGACAAGCAGATCTGGGAGATCATGAGCACCAAAGTTGTAACCGCCAGCCCAGAGGACCCTCTGACCAAGGTCTGGGATAAAATGATGGAAAAGGACTTTACCGGTTTGCC
>CAZPUO010000253.1:0-1717 GCA_964589745.1 uncultured Methanotrichaceae archaeon | reverse complement strand
GACAGAGACGATCTGATTAAAAGCTACCTTGGGTGAGGAAGGATGAGCAAAGGGCCAACAAGTGGAAAGGACATTACAAGGATACCGCAAAGGAACGAAAGAATGCCAATGTCTCCCGGTTCCGGGGAACGAGGGCCTCTCCAATTTGACTCAAGGCACGCCAAGCGCGCAAGTGAGGTTTTGGGCGCGGCTTCGCCAGATGTGGTCACAGTTCCGCCCACCACAACTATCATGGGCGCCATAAAGACCATGACATTCTATGGCTTCTCCAGGGTTCCCATAGCCGATGCAGGCACGAAGAGACTGATCGGCTTTGTGACATCCGTGGACATCGTGGACTTTCTTGGAGGCGGACTCCGGCATAACCTTTTACGAGAAAAATACGGCGGTAACATCTTCACAGCCATAAATGCCGACATCAGAGAGATCATGAGCACCAAGCTCACCTACGCCAGCAGCAACTCCTCCCTGAACGACGTTCTCAGGCAAATGTACGAGAAGAACGTGGGCGGCCTGCCCATAGTCGACGACGAAACCCGGATCAAGGCCATAATAACCGAAGAGGATTTCGTGCGCTTTTGCAGCGGCCTGGAGACCGACCTCTCTGTGGAATCCATCATGAGCCCAAATGTCGTAACGGCTCCGGCCCAAACCACCATCGAGAAGATGACCAGGATGATCATCCAGAAGGGCTTCCGCCGCATGCCTGTCGTGCAGGACGGCATTCTTATGGGCATGGTCACTGCCTCTGATATCATGAGGTATCTGGGCAACGGCGATGCATTCGAAAAAGTCGTTACAGGCGATATCGGGGAGGTCATGAACCAGCCTATCAAGAGCTTGATAAAGAGAAGCCTGATGGTCACGGAAAAGAAAGCAGACCTAGGGGCAGCGGCCAAGAGGATGATGGACAACGACATCGGGTCTCTGCCGGTCATGGACAGAGGATCGCTGGCAGGGATTCTAACTGAGAGAGACTTCGTGAGGGCACTAGCCGAGAATAGAGGAATACTACCATGATCATGAAGAAAGTCAAAGAGTACATGAGCGCTCCCGTTTATGTCGTTGAGCGAAACGAGCCCATTCAGAGAGCCAGGAACCTTATGTTCAAGTACGGCATCGGTCGGCTGCCAGTTTTAGACAATGGTAAGCTGGTGGGTATCGTAACCAAATATGATATCACCAACCGGCTCAACCAGGCTGCTCCAGAATGGCGCAGACGACCCATAGACAAGGTTCCCATACAGGTGGTGATGACAGAAAAGCCCATAACTATATTCCCGGATGCCACCATGGCCCAAGCGGCTGAACTCATGCTGGAGAATGGCATCAGCGGACTGCCTGTGGAGCGAGAGGGCGAGATCCTGGGCATGGTTACCTCCCGCGATATGGTGAGGTATTTTGCCGACCAAGACGTCAAAGCTACTGTTGGGGACATGATGAATAAGAACGTCCTGAGCGTCCATCGCCATCACACCATCGGCCATGTCCTGGATGAGATGAATGTGCAGGGCACTAGCCGCGCCCTGGTTTATGAGGACAATACGACACCCGTGGGCATCATCACCCGCTCAGGCCTCACATTCTCGGAGATCATGGGACCCAAGGACGACATGGAGACCAAGAACATAAAAATGACCAGGAAAGAGAGCACTGCCGGGAGGAAGCAGTACAGGTATGTGAGGCAGATGCCCTTTGTGGCCGAGGACATCATGAC
>CAZPUO010000252.1:0-3542 GCA_964589745.1 uncultured Methanotrichaceae archaeon | reverse complement strand
TTATACTTTTCATATCACTTAAGTCGTCTATGCTCATCAAGGACGTCTCTCTCCTCCAGTCCGGCCAACTCCTGAAAGGCCGAGACGTTCTCATCCAGGAGAACAGGATCGTCAGGATTGGTCGCGACATAAAGAAAGAAAACGAGGATGAAATCATCAACGGCCGCGGCAAGCTGGCCATCCCCGGCCTGGTAAATGCTCACACTCACCTGGCCATGACCCTCTTTCGAGGCTATGCCGACGACATGCCACTTATGCCCTGGCTGCAGGAGAAGATCTGGCCCCTGGAGGCCCGGCTGACGGCGGAGGACATCCACTGGGGTGTGAAGCTGGGCTGCCTGGAGATGATCCGCTTCGGCATAACCTGCTACAACGACATGTACTATTTCATGGATGAGACGGCTCTGGCAACCAAACAGATGGGCCTTCGCGCTTTTCTCTCAGGGGTGATCTTCGACTCCCGGCCAGAGTTCAAGGGCGAGGCTGAAGCCTTCATCAGGCGTTGGAAGGGCGATGAGCTGATCCATCCGGCTGTAGGTCCCCATGCCATTTACACCTGCTCAGAAGAAACCCTGTCCTGGGCCAGGGAGACGGCAGAAAAGAATAATGTAAAGATTCACCTCCACGTCTCCGAAACCCGCGGAGAGGTCGAGGATTCTTTGAAGAAGCACGACAAAACCCCTGTCGAGTATCTGGAATCCCTGGGACTGCTCAGCAGCAGGCTTCTGGCTGCGCACTGCGTATGGCTCTCGGAAAAAGACATCGGCCTGCTGGCCCAGCGCAGAGTAAATGTGGTCCACTGTCCTGTGAGTAATCTGAAGCTTGCCGCGGGAATAGCCCCCGTGAACAGGCTCCTGGCGGCAGGCGTAAACGTATGCCTGGGCACAGATGGGGCTTCCAGCAACAATAACCTGGACCTCTTCGAGGAGATGAAGATGGCAGCCATTATCCAGAAGAACGCATGCTCACGCCCGGAGGCGTTGTCGGCAAAAGAGATCTGGGACATTGCGACCGCTAACGCCTATCAAGCCACTGGCCTTGCCTTGGGCCTGGCGGAGGGATCGCTCGCTGACCTTTCTCTTATCGACCTGCGAAAGCCATGGCTCATGCCCCAGTCGAATATCCTGTCTCTCCTGGTCTACAGCATGGCCGACGGGGTGGATACGACCATTGTTAATGGAAAAATCCTCATGCGCGAGGGGGTGATCCCGGGCGAGGCAGAGATTCTTGACAAGGCCCAGGAGCGGTTCGAGCGCTTAACCTCTTAGCCTTCTTCGCGCTTTTTTCTTGCCGCTAAGGTATTTTCTGGTCCCGAGGAAACCCCCTGCCAGGAGCAGCAGCAAGACTGCCCCGGATAGAAGCCATCCAAGGGGCCATCCCCTTCGAACCGAGACCAGCACAGCGAGATCATCCTTTCGCTTATCTCCATCTCTGTAGATTATCTGGCAGGGCAGGGCGAAACTGCCAGGCGTGGCGTTGTCCTCTGTAAGGACCTTCAGGTTCACGACTGCAGAACCATCGGGGTCGATTCGGGTTAGCTCTTTCCCGGTCTCCACGTTGGAAAAAGGCATCTGGGGATGGGCCTCCACTTGAAGATCGAGGGCTGGCTCGTCCCCAAGGTTAGCCAAAAGAAGCTGAAGCTCCGACTCTTCTCCCGAATAGGCTTCACCCTTCAGCTCTTCCAGCTGTATCTTTGGTCCTTGAACCACCTTGGTCTGCAGGGGCACCTCGCGGGCATCATCCTCGTAATAAAAAACCACATCCGGTAGATTCTCGTCTCCAGAGACCGTCACCTGAGACAGCCAGGAGTAGTTGAGGCAAAGCTGTAGAGGATAGATCCCCACCTCTGCGCCCTCCGCCAGGGCCGTGAACTCCAGGGATCTATTTTTTCCTGGGGCGAGAGTGCCTGCTCCTTGGGGCCCGGATAGCACCTTGATCCTGTCGTCGCCACTCTGCAAAAGAGCCACGATTCCGTCAGCATCCCCTTTTTTGGCATCGAATCCCGATCCTTGCGCCAGGGCAGTGGCGTTGTTATGCAGCAGAATGGTGAGGATTGAAGGCCTATTCTGCTCGAGGTGGCCAACGACAGAAGAGATCACCAGATGAGGGCCGTCCTCGACCTCATCCGCACCACGTCCAGAGATCGCTACCAGCAGGAGAACGACTAGAACCGCCAGAGCCTTCATCAACCTAAAGAAGAGCTGTTCCTTTTTATCTTTACTGCCGGACGGCATTGAACACAGAATTGATGCAGAAGAAGGATTCTTCCTGCCGAATCCATTAAGCTGATGCTATCTCTAAGCCTAAATGCTGGAGACTTCACGCTTCGTCCTTTTGCAATCCTACGAGTTAAAAGGCTTCCTTTTCCGGTACCCTGAAATAGTGAGAGAATGCCCTAATTCTCGGAGAGACTTCGATGGGTGGCGATAGATCTTTCATTAGAAGGCTGAATACGGCAGCAGGAATGGCCTTAGTCATCTCCCTGCTGGCAGCCCTTTACTTGAACATCATCTTGAGCGTAGCCCTGGCAGGCACCGAGACTGGCGAGTTTTGCCCAGACTGCCCGGATTGGACCGACCTGGAAGGCTGGCTGGCCAAAAAGGATGCCTATGAAAAAGAGCAGATGAACAGCGTTCTGAAGAATGTGCCTGCGAGCAACTCATCGACTATGAGTGCAAAGGTCGAGGATGAGACGAAAGGCTATCCGGTGCCTGAGCTTCTGACCGCTGCGGGAGCATCCAGGAGCGGCATGGTTGTTCTGGATGTTCGGCCTGCGAAGGATTACCAGGGTGGCCATATTTCAGGCGCACGCAACCTTTACTGGAAGGACCTGCAAAAGGACGGCAGCTTGAATACGGAGTTTGCAGAACGTGCATTGAAGAAGGCAGGTGTCAATGATTCCGATCGCCTCCTTATCTACGGCGGCTCCGACGAGGGACCCTTCTATGCATTTTGGGCCCTTTGCTATCTGGGCCATGAGAAATCGAGTCTGCTTGACGGCGGATTAGAAGCGGCCGTGCGAGCGAACACGAAGCTGGACACTTATGTCCCCGCCTTCCCGGAGTCGAACTACACCATTCATACCCTTCCGTGGCTCCTTGTGACCAAAGATAACCTGGATAGCCTCCTTAATCTCACAGGCCTGGAGGTTCTGGACGCCAGGGATTTTGTCGATTATGGAAAATCCAAGCTCACCAACACCGCGATACC
The DNA here is from genome assembly GCA_964589745.1 of uncultured Methanotrichaceae archaeon. Taxonomy (GTDB): domain Archaea; phylum Halobacteriota; class Methanosarcinia; order Methanotrichales; family Methanotrichaceae; genus Methanothrix. Next base: position 332 of record CAZPUO010000252.1, on the reverse strand, counting down.
ATTCTCGCCGGACAAACTCTACGAGGACTCCAAGATAAAAGATGCTGTTTTTCTGGAGGATCTGCTGAACCAGCGCGGTCTGAATAAAGAGGGTATTCAGCTGGTCTATGGTACGCCACAGGCTTACTCGCTCTTCTACAGCCTCAAGCTCACAGGCTACAACGCCACCCTTCTGGAAGGAGACTGGTGGAAGGAGACAAAGTGGGCGGTTAGTGGGATAAAATGAACATTTTAAATACTATTTTTTAAAAAATTAATATTGTTGAGAGTATTGAACCCTGCATTCCGCATTAACGCTCCAATCCATAATATTTTTCGCAAACCGGCCCGAA
>CAZPUO010000251.1:0-3586 GCA_964589745.1 uncultured Methanotrichaceae archaeon | reverse complement strand
GTTAAATAATATGGCAATTATGAGTATAAATAGTTTGGTACAGGACTATATATCTGCAATTTTGGGCCTTATTACCCTCCTTCGTGGCGTAGCAACCGATCTACAAACAGCAGCAATTCTCGTAATTTACGGCATTAGCTTTTTCTATCTTTCATGGTGCATTTGGAAGGTAAACGTACTATATCCTCCTGAAGAAATAAGAAACCCCGCACATGGGCAATTGAATGCAGTTGAACATCCTTCAAGATATAATTTTAAACTTCTCAGGGAAGCAGCTCTGCCCCTCTCAATTGCAATCTTTATCCTGGTAGGGGTTCTATTAACGCTTATTGGATTACTCCTCTTCCCGGTGAGTTCGGGGATAATTCCGTTTTCTCCAGACGGTCAGCTTGGTCTTCTGCTTATCATCACTGCCATTCAGATGCTGGCCCTGGGAGAGACCCCGCTGGGTCACTTTAAGCGTTCATGGTTACTTATAATAATCGGAATTGTGTTCGCCGCGATGGGAATCTTCTCCTGTATTGTTCCGGGAATACTAACCAATGTGATTAACTTGCTCCTCGGATTTTTCAACATCTTCGGCGGATTGGTACTATTAACAAAGGGGTATCTCTCAAAGCACCAAGGCAGCATAGAGCCTGCAACGACACCAGCAACTATACCAGTTGCTTTTATCTCTATCGCCACGAAACTAAAGAATACTCAGATTGCGCTAAATATTATCGGGATTATCTTTGGCATAACCGTGCTGGTCCCAGGTCTTGTTTCAATTAGGATTATAGCAGGAATTCTCGTTATCAATGGACTTCTCCTTTTTATGCTGTCGAACCTCCTTTATAAGATGGAAATTTTTACGGGGAGGGCTTAATAAGCACCTTGACAATGCCATTGTTTTAAAAAGCGATAACGTAGGGCCATTGCATTAGTTGATGCTCTTGCTGTTAACCAGCATTAAAATTATATTGACCAAAACACTTCATTAAAATAAGAAAACGGTTTTTCTTCTGTAAATTTTCTGTAAACATTTCAGTAAATTGAACAGGTTTAAATAGAAATATTATTCACATAGTTGAAAAACTACGAAATCAATTAGTTTCTCAATGGTAGCCCTAGATACGCATGCCTGCACTATCTTCAGCTACTCTCGAAGGCGCGATATCTGAAAAATGGAGTGATTAAGATGAAAAAATGCATAGCAATGCTCATCCCACTCTTAGTTCTGGCATCGCTTTTAAGTGCACATGCCATGGACAATATTGGGGTGAAGCAGTCCTCTAATAATCCGGCGATCTTGAAGAATGAGGTACTGCTAAATAGAGATGCCAGCAATTACACAGAATTGCGACACATAGTCCTCAAGGGAACCAATGAACAGATTGGCGAGGCCATGGGCGAGATCGCTAAGGAGGATTACAATGTCAGTTTGTACCCGTATGCTGATCCCATATACGCCAAGGCTCGCTTGGACTATATGCAGAAGAATTATCCTGCCTTCTATGAAAGGATGAAGGGAGTTGCTGCGGCCTACAACGTTCCTCTCAACTCAAACCTGGATCTCGGCCGTCTTGCTTACGATGTAGAATATCCTGACTGCGCAATGGTCTACTTCCCATCATCCGTAACCTCTAATGGCCATGTCATGATCTGCAGAGACATTGACTTTTACAAAGCCCCCTATGATATATTATATGACAAGACTAAAAATTCTAGCAAGCCCGATATATTGCAAAGAGCCTTTGTGCTGGAGACCTACCCAGATGAGGGCTATTCGAGCCTGATATTAGGCTCCATGGATCTAATGGGAACGATCCTCCATGGATTCAACTCTCAAGGTCTGGGCTTTGACATGCAGGTTGACGACTTCGGCACCACCAACCCCAATGCTTCACTAGTTGGGAGCAGGAATAACGGCATCTCAACATTCGATATAGGAAGATTGATACTGGATAATTGCAAGAGCATCGATGAAGCAAAAATAGCCCTGCTAAACAACAAGATTTACTTTTTCCGAACCGCCCTTCACTTCATGATCTATGATAAATACGGCCACGCCACCATAGCTGAGTTTCAGGGTCCCATCGACCCACTTAAGGATGGCAGCATTCACTTTATAGATTATTCCAACAACACTACCGTGATGACCAACCATGCGGTGTACGTGGTTCCCGGAATGATGAGCGTGGAAGAATACTTAAAGAAGAATCAGAATGCGACCGATTGCTATTACGATACTTTTGTGCGCTACAAGACCCTGTCAGACATCATATCGAACCACAAGGGAAAATTCACACCCCAGGATATGCTCGATACTCTCAGTTCAGTTTATGAAGAAGTGACTGGTGGCAACATGACTGGCAGTACTGCTGGGGTCGCCATAAAATCGAGAACTTTAGTCAACTTTCTGCTGGATCTTACCAATGGCACCCTATCAGCACGATTCTATTTAAAGGACGGCTGGACACCAGAGCCCGGGGAGGACACAGGATTTTACTGTCCGAAAGAACTGCATCCTATCATCTTCTCCAAGTTCTTTAACTTCACTCTAGAAAAATAGGAGTTAGCATGTCTCTTCCTTTTTTGTATTAATTCTGGCATGAGTGATGGCTATCTGAACTAGCGGCAATAGGATGCAAAAAAAAGAAGTCTTCGGCGAGGCAGATGGGATCCCAGATAGTGCTAGAGAGCACCTCAGGACTGTGGATTTGCTACTGAAGAACGCGTCCCGCAAAGGGCTTCTGAAAAATGGCACCTTTCGTCATACTAACCGGCGCCATGGCCTTTACGGGCAGATCAGCCAATGCCTCGATTATCTCCCAATAGCGTGGGTTCTGCTCCGAGCTTTGCTTTATCCATTGGACCTTACCGCTGCCCTCCCATGCAGCGTTAAGCCTGAATCCCTGTGGATAGAGTATAGGCTGGCTTAATTCCACTCCGGGAGCACCGACTTTCGGAATAACGCGGTAGCCAAACACATTATAGCTGAGGGCTCCGGCCCTTGCTTGCTCTAACTGCTGTCCTTCGACAGGCCGTGCCCCTTCCATCTCCAGGCGCAGAAATGTGTTTCCATAGAGGCTGGCGTTGGCGAAATAGCTCTGATCCTGTCTGTGAAGATCTTCGACGTCAGCGTAGATTTTTGGCTGACCACTCTCTTCTCTTCCTCCAATGATCATTTCAGTATTATTCTCCCAGATTACTAAGGGAAATGTTCCCTCCAATCGATCACGTTTACCATTGAAGCGGGCTGGCACCGTAATTTGAGCAAGATTGTAACTTCTACCAGCCATGGCTTCGACATCTCGAAGTTGACAGTAGCCAATGATCATTACTGGCGCCAATAGTTCGAAGCCCTCAGGCAGATAATCGGCTAATCGGTCACCATTGGTGGTTTGTGTGAAGCTTAGAGTTATAACATCATTAATGCGAGCTTCTTGATCGACATTAAACTCCTGAGCTCCCCACCATTTATTGCCTCTAAAAAAAGGCGGCATACGGTATATCTTATTCTCCTCGAATTTGAACACTTCAAAATACCTCCCAGGTTCTTACTTGCCACAGCGTATTTAAAATTAACTAAATTGTTCAGACG
>CAZPUO010000250.1:0-3596 GCA_964589745.1 uncultured Methanotrichaceae archaeon | reverse complement strand
GCAATAGATTATGTTGCCAAGGTAGTTGCCAATAAATAAGCTCCTAAAGGCAGGGATCTAACACTGCCTTTACCTGAGAACCAGAGGAGGGTCAAATGATTGAACCTGGACAAGATCGAATAAGGGACCTCTGTACTGAACAGTCATACCAGAGAGGAATGAGATACTACCAGGAAGGCCGCGTGAAGATCATGGATGCATCATCTTCAAGAATAGTCGCGACAGTTATCGGAACGCAAAGCTACCGAGTAGAGATAGATCTCGATAAATTCTCTGCCGACTGCAACTGCCCATATGACTTTGAAGGTTATTGCAAGCACATTGCGGCCACTTTTTTAGCCATCGACAACGAACAGGAAAAGGTCAACAGAATGATGAATGAGAGTTCCCAGAAGCTGACAGGGATGCAAGCTCTGCTGGAGAACGCAGAGCCGAACGCGCTCAAGGATTTCCTTCGAAGAGAACTGGAAGCGCAACCGGCCCTGAGAGCCCGGTTCATGGCCTGCTTCGCGGCGATCTGCGAAGGAAAAAACCTGTTCGACTATAAGGATGAGATCGATTCGATCTTCGATGACGCTGAAGAACATGGCTTCATCCCCTACGGTGCCGAAGTGGATTTCGCACCGTTTGAGGATCTCGCGGAGATATATTTCCAGAAAGACGATTTCATGGAGGCGGCCAAGATCTACCAGGCTCTTACAGAGAAGATCGCTGAGAAGATGGATAACGTAGACGACTCTGATGGTTACCATAGTGACAAATTCTCCGATTTTCTGGATGCGTTCGTGGAGTGCATCCTTCAGGCAGATCTGGAAATAGACGCCAAAAGGGAATATATCGACTACCTCTTCAACAGGTATCTGCTGAAGGACCCGGACTACTTCCAGGATGATTACTACGATGCCCTGAAAGAATTGTGCACCTCGAAAGAGGATCTGGAATACTGGAAAACCCTGCTCATGCCCCATCTTCAGGAGAGGCTTCCTGACAAAGAGCAGGACTGGAGCAGATATTACCATGCAAAAGAGCTGATCTCCATGCAGCTTCATCTGCTTCACAGGCTGAAAGAGACGACTGAGTTCTATGCTCTGATGAAACAGCATTATCGCTCGAGCTCTGATTTTTGCCTTCAGTATGCAAAGCAGCTGCTCGAAGATGGAGATCGAACCAAAGCGATACAAATAGCCGAAGAGGGCACAGCTTTATTTCCCGATCATCTGTCAAAAGATCTGAGAGATTTCTTGAGCGAAAAATATAGAGAAACGGATCCGGATAACTATAAGCAGCAGCTGCTATCGCTCTTTTTCATAAGCGGTGAATGGAATTACTACGAGCGACTGAAGGCGGCCGAGACAGAAAGAGAGTGGAAGGAGACAATCGATAAAATTCTGGCCCATTTTGCTGGAGATAGATACGGCAGGGGAAGGCTCATTGAAATCTACCTGAGAGAGCAGATGCATGACGCAGCATTGAGAAAGGTAATGGCTCAGAAGAGCATCCAAAGCCTGAGGACGTATCATAGAAGGCTGGCAGATCAGTATCCGAAGGAATACTTCGGTGCCTACAAGGAGCTGATCGTTCCATACGCCGAATGCCGTATGGGAAGGGAACACTACAGGGACGTGGCCTCTATTTTGAAGGAGATGAAAGGGATAAAGGGCTTTGAGTCCGAGGTCCGGGAGATCGTCGAGCAGCTGCGAAGAGATAATAGAAGGAAGCCGGCGTTCATCGATGAGATGAAAGCGCTGTGAGGTCCTGGCTCGAAGAATGCGTGCGAGCGATGGCCGAAATCCGGTATGGCTGGAGAGCGGCCCGGGCGGGGCTCGCCCATGGGGGAGGGCGAGTGCGAGTGAGCGGGCGCGCGTGTGCCCGTGGCGGTTGGCGTGAGGGCCTTGGCATGTGGCAAGGATATGAAGGGGGTTACCGGGAGTTCGGAGCGAGAGGGTGTAAGTGATATCACTTTGAAAATGTGTGGAAGCGAAGCAATTGACTTTGAAGTTTCGGCAGTGCAAGATTATGAGAAAAATCGATTATTGCATTGCTCGCATCCCTTGCAAAAGAGAAAGTAATGATCGACCAGAAAATCATCAGTAGGGCATCAGAGCTTGAGAATCTCGGATTTAAGGCTATGGACGCTTTGCATATTTCATGCGCAGAAAGCGCTGCAGAATTCATGCTGACGGCAGACGATGGTATATTGAACAAGGCGAGAACGAACCGCAAGCAGATCGCTATCGAGATAGAGAATCCTGTAAGGTGGCTGATGAATGTCCTCTAAGATTGAGGTAAGAAGCATCGAGGAGATCAGAAGGTGCGGAATCACAGCTCTGGCAGAAGCCCTTGGCCAAGTCGATGCGGTTCGGTTTCTACAGAGCTTCGACCTGGGGCGAGGAGACTATACCAAAGAGCGCGCCCGTGTGCTGGAACTGGAGCTCGATGATATCGTCAAGGAGATCAAGAAGAGACGGAAGTTGGAGCAGGCAGGGGAGGATTGAGCGGATCACAGAGAACGGGCCCCTGGAGCAAGCTGGAAAAGGCACGACAGTTTTGCGGTTTCATGGATATCTCCGACAGCAGGCGAAGCACTCCTGGCTGAGATGGAGACGGGCCCCGGATGCGGCGGCCGGCGGGCCTGGGCTAGCGCGAGCAGGCGCACGCGGAGGCAGACGCGGGTGCACGCGGGTGGGCAGGCGTGTGTGTCCGTGGCGGTTGTTCTGGAGGCTCTGGCGGGCAAGGCGGAGGGCGCGAGGTATTGTCGGGAGTTCAGGCTGAATCAAGAGAATGCGCCAGCGGCGAGAGATGCGTCAGAGTTGCTGCTTCAAAAGTTATTTAATCTAAGCGAGGCGATTTTGTAAGGAACATGCTTAAGCACGTCGTCTCTAGCCCGAAGAAAAAGGATATGAAAAGTGTTGGCCTTACTCCAGAGCAGCGCAAACATCTGGAGAAGAGCCTGCGGGAGAACGACGAGCTGATGAGATGTCTCGCCGAGATGTGACGATCAGATCTCTACCGCATTTTCTCTAATCCAACGCTCTATTTGGTCCAGGGTGCAATCGTACTCTGCAATTCTGAGCAAAGCGTTGCAGATCTCATCTTTGCTGGCGGATATGCATAGACCGTTCATCCTCAGAACGTTGTCTGCCACCTGAAATCCTGTTCTCTTCTGACCGTCGATGAAGGGATGGAGGGCAATGAGATGCAAAGCTAAAGCTGCCTTCCTGGCGCAGTTGGGCTCTGCATTGATTCTTGATACGAGATAATCGATGGTGCCCTGGCACAGGATGCCGGGCAGGCCCCCGTAGCGCTCGATGATGGTGTCGTGAATCTCGATGATCATCTCCGAAGTTAGCTCAATCATTGGGCAGGCTCCGCCTTTGGCAGGATTTCAGTTTCTTTGTTTGAGGACAAATTGCTTTCGATATGCATCTCTGACCAGGCCAATTGTGGATCGGGGCGGATGCGGGCGGCCCGGCGGGCCCATATCAGTGATATTGCCAGCATAGACCGAGACTTCGAGCGTGCGGATGGGATTGCGGTCGGGAGTTCTGTGAAAGCGGGGCCGTGGGGCCTGGCGGGCGCGAGCAGGCGCACGTGGG